>DATAAQ010000051.1:0-3103 GCA_036260055.1 Gaiellaceae bacterium
GCGAGGACGTCGCAGTCGAGGACGAGGAGCTCCTCGTTCGTGACCGAGTCCGTATCGGCGAGACCGTCGAGCCCGCCGGTCTCGCGCTTGTGCGCGACGGCGGCGGCGACGTCGATCCCCGCGAAGTTGCACACCCCGCCCGCGGAGTCGGAGAGGGCGACGATCGTCGCGCCGTCCTCGGCCAGGATCGCCGCCAGGTTGCGTCCGACGTTGCCGAAGCCCTGGACGGCGATCCGGCGGCCCCGCACTCCCTCGTTCTGCTTGCGCAGGGCCTCGCGGATGCAGAAGGCCGCGCCGCGGGCGGTCGCCTCGACGCGCCCGAGGGAGCCGCCGACCTCGAGCGGCTTCCCGGTGACCACGCCGAGCACGGAGTAGCCCTTGTTCATCGAGTACGTGTCGAAGATCCAGGCCATCTCCCGTGCGCTCGTCCCCACGTCCGGCGCCGGAATGTCCACCTCGGGCCCGATCTGGTTGATGATCTCGGACGTGTAGCGCCGGGTCATGCGCTCGACCTCGGTGGCCGAGAGCCGCTTCGGGTCGCAGACGACGCCGCCCTTGGCACCCCCGAAGGGAAGGCCCATGAGGGCGCACTTCCAGGTCATCCACATGGCGAGCGCCTTCGTCTCCTCGAGCGTCACCGCCGGGTGGTAGCGGAGGCCTCCCTTCGACGGGCCACGGGCGACGTTGTGCACGACGCGAAAGCCCTCGAAGACCTCGACGGAGCCGTCGTCCATCCGCGTCGGGACGGAGACGACGACCGCCTTCTTGCACTCGGAGAGGACGTTCAGCATGTTCTCGCCCACGTCGATCAGGCTCGCGACGCGCCGCAGCTGGTTGCGCGCCATCTCCCAGGGGTCCTCGCGGAGGTGCGAAGGGGGCGGTGCCTCGAGGGTCGTCACGCTGGCTCCTATCGCTCGATGGTGAAAACCGCCTCCGCCGTCGACGGCTCGGCGCCGTCGTCGCCGTCGACCGCGTGCGCGCGGAGGCGGAGGACGTACGTTCCGTCGGGGAGGACGTTGCCGTGGGGGCCCCGCCCGGTGAGCCCGAAGGCGTAGCGGCCGGGCAGAACGTCGCGGAGGCGGGCAAGCACGCCGAGCCGCCGGCCGCCCGCCGTCCAGAGCTCGACCTCGAGGAGGCCGACCGGCTCGATCGCCTCGCCGCCGGGAGCGGGGTCGACACGGCCTGCGCGGAAGGCGAGCACGACCGGCGCCGCCGGCGAGGGAGCGAACTCCGAGTGGGAGAGCTGGACGTCCGAGACCAGCGGCCCGCGGTCGGCGGCGCGGCGAGCGATCGCCCAGGGCACGCGCGCCGTTTGCGCGCCCTCGGCGGAGACCACGAGCGCGCCCACGGCTCCGGCCGCGAGCTCCTCCTCCGCCGAGACGCGGACGGCGACGTCGGCCGAGGCGCCCGCCTCCAGCACGAAGCCGGTTGGGGAGGCGGAGAACGAGAGCGGGGCGCCCGCCGCGTCGGTCGCGAGCGCGAGCGCGACCTCGAGCGGGCGCGTGGAGACATTGGTGATCCGCACGCTCCTCGTCGCGCTCCAGCCCTGCTCCCCTGCGCGTCCGAAGGCCAGCGTCGCCGGCTCGACCGTGAGCTCCGCGGCGGCGGCGCGGCGCGGATCGACGGACCCCGCCCCCTGCGCCGTCAGCGGCAGCGGCGCCTCGCCGCGGGCGAGCTGCGCCGCGCTCCCGACGAGGAGACCCTTGAGCTCGAACGGCGTCAGCTCCGGGCGGGCCTGCGCGAGAAGCGCCGCGGCGCCGGCACCGACGGCGGCGGCCGCGCTCGTGCCCGTGGCCGTCGCATAGCGCCCGCCGGCGTCGGCGGTCACGAGGCCGACCCCGGGCGCGACGACGTCCGGCTTGGGCCGGCCGTCGAAGGCGACGCCGCCCGAGGAGAAGGCCGCCACGTCCATGCGCGCGGGGTTCGCGACGGGGGCGGACGGGCCGACCGTCACGGAGACGGGCTCGCCGGCCGCGAGCGCCGCGAGAGCCCGGGTGGCGGCGCCGGCGGGGATCCCGACCACCGGGAGCGCCTGCTCTTCGTCGAGGTCGAGGGCGCCTGCGGGAAGCTCGGTGCCGTGCACGAGGACCGCCGCGGCCCCTGCGGCGGCGGCGTTCCGGACGGCACGCCGGAGGTCTACGCGACCCGAGAGGAGCACGGCTCGCCCGGCGACGACGCTGATCCCGCGGGGGTCGAAGAAATCGCCTACCTCCTCGCCGTCGCCGGGCGAGCGCGCGGGGCGGGCCGGCTCCGCCAGGCTGGGTCCGGCGAGCGTGACGACGTCGAGCGTGCGAGCGGCGTCCGGGCCCACGCCGCCGAGCACCCGCAGCGGGCCCTCGTGGACGACCTCCGAGTCGGCCTCCAGGACCGCCTCGAGGCCGAGGACGACCCGCCGTCCGTCGAGGGCGCCGACCGCGAGCGCGTCGCCCGCGCTCCCCGGCGCGGCGACCGTCCCGAACCCGAGGCCCGAGCGGCCGTCGTTGCCGGCCGGGGCGACGACGAGAGACCCGAGCCTCGCCGCTCCCGTCACCGCCCGCGCCTCCGGGCTGTCCGCGAACGCCGCGTACGGCTCGACGACCGGCGCCAGTACGATCTCGGCGCCGTCCTGGACGTCTCCGTCCCCGTCGGGGTCGACGGCGCGCTCGAGCCCGGCGAGCAGGGCGTCGCCGCGTCCGAGCAGCGCCCACCCTCCGTCGTCCGTCCGCTCCCAGCCGAGGACGCGGACGGGAAGCACCTCCGCCCCGGGCGCGACGCCACTCGCCCCCCCGGGCCCGCGCTCGCCGACGAGGAGCCCGGCCATGCGGGTGCCGTGGACGTCGTCGACGCCGGGGTCGTCCGGCTTCGTTTGCGGGGCGACGTCCCGGTCCCCGTCCACGAGGTCGTGGCCGCGGCGGATCCGTCCGCGCAGGTACGGATGCCGCCCGTCGACGCCGCTGTCGAGGAGCGCAATCGCGACGCCGCTCCCGTCGAACCCCGGGAGCGCGACCTGGGCGCCGGGCGAGCGCGCCTCGCCGAGATCGGGGAGCACGCCCGCAGCCGCCGGATACACCGCCCGCACCGGATACACGCCGGCGACGCCCGCGGCCCGCTCGATCTCGGCGAG
>DATAAQ010000052.1:0-16585 GCA_036260055.1 Gaiellaceae bacterium
GCTCGACCCGCTCCCGCGGGAGCTCGAGGGACGCGTGGCCATCGTGCTGACGAACGCGCCGTACGCTCCGCCCGCCTACCGGCGGGCGAGCTGGGACGACATGCCGGGGACGGTCGAGGGGGAGGGGGACGACGGCCTCGGCCTGCAACGCCGGCTCCTCGTGGACGCACGCCGCGTCCTCCGTCCCGGCGGGTGGCTGGCGGCCCAGATCGCCGCCGAGCAGACGGAGGCGTTCCGCGCCGCGCTCGACGCGGGCGGCTACCTCGATCACGCCGTCGTGGCCGCGCGGGCGGGAGACGCCGTGGTGGTCGCCCGGACGCGGCAGGCCGGCGTGCCGTCCTGACGGGCGGGTGGGCGGGAGCGGGCGGGACCGACCCGCCCGCTCCCCGGTCCTCGGCGCTTACGCCGTCGCCTCGACGGGCGCGGGCGTGCTCAGGAGCCCGCGCAGCTGCGCCCAGCGGCTCGCCTCCGTGCGGTTGGAGACGTTGAGCTTCCGGTAGATGTTGGAGAGGTGGAACTTGACCGTCTGCTCGGTGACCCAGAGCATGCGGGCGAGCTCCGCGTTCGAGTGCCCCTCGGCGACGAGCTGGAGGATCTCGAGCTCTCGCCGCGTCAGCCCGGGCGAGTCCTCGACCGCCGCGGGCGCGGGAGCCGCCGCGGGACGTGCGCCGGCGAGGTAGATGGAGTGGTCGAACGCCTGGCGGATCGCGGACGTGAGGTCGTCGGGATGCGCCGTCTTGAGGACGTAGGCGGCCGCTCCGGCCGCGAACGCCGCGTCGATGTGCTGGGGGTCGTCGTACATCGAGAGCACGATCGCCTTCATCCCCGACACGCGCTCGAGCGCCTGCCGGATGAGTGCGATGCCGTCGATCTCGTCGTTCGCCATCTTGATGCCGGTGATGAGAAGGCGCGGTCGCGCCTCCTCGACGAGGGCGAGAGCCGCCGTGGACGAGGTCGCCTTGCCGACGACCTCGACGCCGACCCGGCTCACCACCTGGGCGACGGTGTCGAGCCAGAGGGGGTGCTGGTCGACGAGGACCGCGGTACGACTGTCAGGAGAAGTACCCATCGAAAGGGCCGCCTTTCGAATCGAGGGTTGCCGCGAACGCACTCACTTTCTACCGAATCGCACTGCGAAAGTAAAGGGTCGAAACCTAGACGAAAGTGTGGAAAACGCGCAAAAGACGCAGAAAACCCCTTCCAAGGGATTGCACGACCCTGCACAAGCCTTGTGGACGGGTCTGTGGACTGGCGTGTGAAACCTAGACTTCCAGCTCGAGGCCGTCGTGGGCGAGCGGGACGCCCGGAGGGGGCGGAAGCTCGGCCGGCCGGTGCGTGAGGAGCACGGGGCCGTCGGCGGCGGCGAGCGCCTCCTCCGCGGACAGGTGGCCGCGCGGCGCGCCGTCGCGGCCGCCCT
Source organism: Gaiellaceae bacterium (assembly GCA_036260055.1). Classification (GTDB taxonomy): domain Bacteria; phylum Actinomycetota; class Thermoleophilia; order Gaiellales; family Gaiellaceae; genus DASQWP01. The sequence continues at coordinate 1,418 of DATAAQ010000052.1, forward strand.
CGGCGAGCGTCGCCTCGCAGAGGAAGAGGTCGGCGCCGCGGGCGAGCTCCGCCAGCTCGCGGGTCGGCCCGGAGTCGCCGGAGTAGGCGAGCGTCTTCCCGTCGTGGCTGACGCGGAAGCCGTACGACGTCAGCGTGTAGTGCGGGAGCCGCCGCGCCTCGACGGAGAACCCGGCCGCCTCGAAGGGGACCTCCGGCTGGAACTCGCGGAGCTGGAACGCCTTCTCGAACATGCCGGGGTTGCCCCAGTGGTCCGCGAAGCGCGTCAGCTCGCCGATCCCGCCCGGCGGGAGCCAGAGCCCGCACTCGATCCGGTGTTCCGGCGGTCCGAAGACGTTCAGCCACGCCCAGGGGACGAGGTCGCCCCAGTGGTCGAGGTGGAAGTGGGTGATCGCGATCGAGCGCGGGTAGACGCGGAGCTCGCGGAGCTTCCCCAGGACGCCCGGCCCGCAGTCGAGGAGGAGCGTCCCGTCGCCCTCCACGAGGTATCCCGACTGGGCGCTCCCCGGGTTCGGCCACGCCGGGGAGGAGCCGATGACGGTGAGGCGCACGTCCATATACTGGCGCACGTGGCACGGAAGATCCGGGTCGTGATCGCCAAGCCGGGCCTCGACGGTCACGACCGGGGAGCGAAGATCATCGCCCGCGCCCTCCGCGACGCCGGGATGGAGGTGATCTACACGGGCCTCCACCAGACGCCCGAGCAGATCGTCGAGACGGCGATCCAGGAGGACGCGGACGCCGTCGGGATCTCCATTCTCTCGGGCGCGCACATGACGCTCGTTCCGAGAATCCTCGAGGGGCTCCGCGACAACGGAGTCGACGACGTCCTCGTCGTCGTCGGCGGGACGATCCCGAAGGACGACGTGACCGCCCTCAAGGAGCAGGGCGTCGCCGAGGTCTTCACGCCGGGCGCGCCGGTCTCCCGGATCGTGGACTTCCTGCGGGCGAACGTCCCGGTCGAGGCGTAGCGGTGCCGATCCGCGTCGAGCGCGACGGCGGCGTCGCCACCGTGACCGTCGACCGCCCCGACGCCCTCAACGCCCTCGACCTCGCGCACCTGCGCGAGCTCCGCGACCGGCTCGCCGAGCTCGCCGACGCCGAGGAGGCGCGAGTCGTCGTCCTGACCGGCGCGGGCGAGCGGGCGTTCGTCGCCGGCGCGGACATCAAGTACATGAGCGGCCTCTCCCCGCTCGAGGGCCGGGAGTGGGGCGGGCTCGGGCATGCGACGGCGGGGCTCCTCGAGACGATGCCGAAGCCGACGATCGCGGTGATCAACGGCTTCGCGCTCGGGGGCGGGTGCGAGCTCGCGCTCGCCTGCGACCTCCGGTACGCGTCGACGGCGGCGAAGCTCGGCCAGCCCGAGATCAATCTGGGGATCCTCCCCGGGTGGGGCGGGACGCAGAGGCTCGCGCGGGCGACCTCGCTGGGCTTCGCCAAGGAGCTCGTCCTCACGGGCCGCACGGTCGGGGCGGAGGAGGCCGAGCGGCGCGGGCTCGTGAACGCCGTGTACGAGCCGGATGAGCTCATGCCCAGGGTGCAGGAGACCGCGCGCCTGCTCGCCTCGAAGAGCCCGATCGCGCTCGCGTGGACGAAGGAGGCGACCAATCTCGCGCTCCAGGGCGGGCACGCGTCGAACCTCGCGCAGGAGGCGGCGCTCTTCGCGCTCGCCTTCTCGACCGAGGATCAGCGAGAGGGCATGACCGCCTTCGTCGAGAAGCGCGAGCCGGAGTTCCGAGGCCGCTAGAACGCGCCGACGGCGCGGCCGGCGCGTGCGGGCAGGGGCTACCCTGAGGGCGATGAGCGTTCGCGACCCCTTCGTGGTGGCCGGGCGCGAGTTCCGCTCGCGCCTCCTCACGGGCACCGGCAAGTACGACTCGCCGGAGACGATGCACGACGCGCTCGTCGCCTCGGGGTGCGAGATCGTGACGGTCGCCGTCCGCCGGATCGACTTCGACGTCCCGGGCGACGACGTCACGGAGCACCTGCCGCCCGGCCTGCTCGTCCTCCCGAACACCTCGGGAGCGGAGACGGCCGCCGAGGCCGTGCGGGCCGCGCGGCTCGCCCGCGCAGGCGGCCTCCCCGACTGGATCAAGCTCGAGGTCATCCCCGACCCCCGCTACCTCCTCCCCGACCCGGTCGAGACGCTGCGGGCGGCGGCCGCGCTCGTCGAGGAAGGGTTCACGGTGCTTCCGTACGTGCTCCCGGACCCCGTGCTCCAGAAGAGGCTCGAGGACGTCGGCTGCGCGACCGTCATGCCGCTGGCGGCGCCGATCGGTAGCGGCCGGGGCCTGAAGCTCCGCGAGGCGATCCGGATCATGGTCGAGCAGGCGGAGGTGCCGGTCGTCGTCGACGCGGGGCTCGGCTCGCCGTCGCACGCGGCGGAGGCGATGGAGCTCGGCGCCGACGCCGTCCTCGTGAACACGGCCATCGCGCGGGCGGGCGACCCGGTCGCGATGGCGCGCGCCTTCCGGCTCGCCGTCGACGCCGGCCGGGCGGCGCGTCTCGCAGGGCTCGTCGAGGAGCAGGACGCCGCCGTTCCGTCGAGCCCGGTCGGGGGGACGGTCTGACCGCCACGGTCTTCGTCAACGGGCGCGAGCAGCAGCTCGCCGACGGCGAGACCGTCGCACGGCTGCTCGAGCGGCTCGGCGTCGGCGCCGGCTACGCGCTCGTGGAGCGCAACGGGGAGCCCGTCGAGCGCCGTGACTACGACAGCGTGGAGCTGGAAGGTGGCGACCGCCTCGTCGTCGCGCGCCCCGTCGCCGGCGGCTAGCCGCCGGGCGTCGCTGCAGGCGCGGCTCTACCTCGTCACGCCCGCCCGGGCGGACCTCGAGCCCTTCCTGGAGGCGGCCGTCCGCGGGGGAGTGGACATGGTGCAGGTGCGCGAGAAGGAGCTGCCCGACCGGGAGCTCCTGCGCGCTCTCGAGCGCGCCCGCGCCGTCACCCGCGGGCTCGGCATCCCTCTCGTCGTGAACGACCGCCCCGACCTCGCGTCCCTCTGCGAGGCGGACTTCGTCCACGTGGGCCAGGACGACCTTCCGGTTGAGGCCGCCCGCCGCTTCGGCGTGGGCGTCGGCCTCTCGACGCACTCCCCTGCCGAGATCGAGCGCGCGCGGGCGGACTACATCGGCGTCGGGCCGGTCTTCGCCACGCCGACGAAGGCGGGGCGCCCGCCCGTCGGGCTCGAGCTCGTTCGCCACGCGGCAGCCCACCGAACAGGCCCCTGGTTCGCGATCGGCGGCATCGACGAGACGAACGTCGCAGAGGTGGTCGCCGCGGGCGCGCGCAGGGTGGCGGTCGTGCGGGCGATCGGCGACGCAGCGGATCCGGAGAGCGCGGCCCGCCGGCTGCGGGCGGCGCTTCCCGCCTAGGCGATCAGCTGCCGCGCAGGAGGATCTCTGCCGCGGCGTGCGCCCCGGCGCGCGCCTGCGCGTACGCGAGCGTCTGCGCGAACCTCGGCGTCCGGACGACCACGCGCTCGCCGATCCTCGCCTTCGCGAGCGTCGTCGTCTGCGCTCCGGCCGTGGACGCGCGCGCGACCGTCGCCTGCGAGGGCACCGTGACCGTCACCCTTCTGGCCGGGCGCACGCCCCAGCCGTTCGAGAGCCGCACCCGGGCGACCTGGACGGTCAGCCGGTCGGGGTCGGTGTCGAGCCGCTTGGACACGATCCGTCCGGAGATCTTCAGGGCGAGCGTCTTCGTGGCGGCGGGCGGGCGCATGTACAGGAGACGCCAGCCGGCGCGCAGCCACCTGTACGGAGAGACGGCGCGTCCGTCGTTCGGGTGGAGCTCGAAGTGCAGGTGCGGCGCGATCCCGTCGGCGTCGCCGGAGTCCCCGACGTAGCCGACGAGCTGGCCGGCGGCGACCCTCTGCCCGCTCCGGAGCCCGGGGGCGTAGGCGATCCCGTTCACGCACGTGGAGTTCCCGTGCGTGTCGTTCCGCATCGTGCGGTCGTTGTTCAGGTGGATGTAGAGGTACGTCGTCCCGCTGCGCCCGTGGAGGTAGAGCATGCAGCCGGCGTTGCGGGAGCTCGTCCACTTGACGACCCGGCCCCTCTCGGCCGCGACCACCCGGCTCTTCTTCCGAGCCATGATGTCGTTCCCCTGGTGGGAGCCGGTGCCGCGCGGCGCGCCGAAGTCGTCGCTGTAGTACGTCTTGGCGACGACCGGGAAGACGATCCGCGGGACGGCCGCCTGCGCGGTTCCGGCAACTGCCCCGGCGGCGAGGAGGGCGAGGAGGATCGCGGCTGTCGTCCGGTGGCGAATCATGGGCGTCTTGCGCTCCGGTGCGGCGCCAGGAAGGCGCGGACTCTAACAGACCTTCGGCACGATCCCCGGGCGACTTGAGCCTCCTCCGCGCCCCGGGTCGTTATGCTCACCGGCCGTGAGGTGGGGGATGTGAAGATCGCCGTCTGCGTGAAGGAGACGCCGGAGGCGACCGCCCGGGCGCGCATCGATCCCGGCACGAAGCGCCTCGACCGCACAGGCGCCGCCACGCTGAACCCGTTCGACGCGCACGCGCTCGAGGAGGGGCTCCGGCTGAAGGAGAAGACGGGCGACGGCGAGGTCGTGGCGCTCCTCATGGGCCCCCCGAAGGCGGCCGACTCCGTCCGCAAGGCGCTCGCGATCGGCGCCGACCGCGCAGTCCACGTCGCCGACGACGCGCTCGCCGGCTCCGACCTCGTCGCGACGGCGCGCGTCCTCGCGAAGGCGCTCGAGCGCGAGGAGGCGGAGCTCGTCCTCCTCGGGCAGCAGGGAAGCGACTCGGACGGGGCGGTCCTGTGGTCGGCCGTCGCGGAGCTCCTGCGCCTGCCGGTCGTCTCCCAGGCGGCCAGCGTCGAGCTCGCGGACGGGAAGGTGAAGGTGAGCCGTCAGACCGAGTACGGGTACGACGTCATCGAGGCGCCGCTCCCGTGCGTCGTCGCAGTCTCGGACGCGATCAACGAGCCGCGCTACCCGTCGCTCAAGGGGATCATGGGGGCGAAGAAGAAGCCGCAGGAGACGCTCGGCGTCGCGGATCTCGGGCTCTCGCCGGAGGAGGTCGGCGAAGCGGGGTCCGGGACGGAGGTCTACGCGCTCGCCGACCCGCCTTCCCGCGGGGAGAGCCGGAGGATCGAGGACGACGGCGGCAGCGCCGCCGGCGAGATCGTGGAGTACCTGGCGGAGAAGAAGCTCCTCTAGATGCGCGCGCTCGTCTACGTCGAGGACCACGAGGGCGAGCTCAACAGGGGCTCGCTCGGCGTGCTCTCGCACGTCGCCGGCCTCGGCGGCGAGGTGTCCGCGGTCCTCTGCGGGTCCGGCGTCAAGACGCTGGCGGCGGAGACCGGCCGGTACGGCGCCGCGCGCGCGCTCGTCGCGGACGATCCCGCGCTCGAGCACCCGCTCCCGCAGCCGCGCGTCGACGTCCTGGCGCAGCTCGTCCAGGAGGACGGCTTCGACACGGTCGTCTTCGGGGCCTCCGTCCTCACGGCCGACGTCGCGGCCGGGCTCGCCGCCCGTCTCGGGGCGGGGCTCAACTGGGACCTCGTCGGGCTCGAGGAGCGGGACGGCAGGCTCGTCGGCCGCCGGCCCGCGCTCCAGGACTCGGTGTACGTCGACGTCGGCTGGAAGCGCGAGCCTCGCCTCGCCCTCGTCCGCTCCGGCACCTGGGATCCGGTCGAGCGGGGCGGCGAGGCGGAGGTCGCGGAGGTGCCCGTCGAGGTGCAGGAGTTCTCGAGGCGGGCGGTCATGCTCGAGCGCGCGCACGCCGAGAGCGAGGGGCCGGCGATCGAGGAGGCGGACGTCATCGTCGCCGGCGGGAGGGGGCTCGGCGAGCCGAAGAACTTCGGCCTCCTGGAGGAGCTCGCGAAGGCGCTCGGCGGTGCCGTCGCCGCGACGCGGGCGGTCGTCGACGCCGGCTGGTATCCCTTACGCCGCCCAGGTGGGGCAGACCGGCAAGACGGTCGCGCCGAAGCTCTACCTGGCGTGCGGCATCTCGGGCGCGATCCAGCACAAGGTCGGGATGCAGAGCGCCGGCACGATCGTGGCGATCAACAAGGACCCGAACGCGCCGATCTTCGAGTACGCCGACCTCGCCGTCGTCGGCGACCTGCACGCGATCGTCCCGAAGGTGACGCAGCTCGTGAAGGAGCGGCGCGGGGGATGACGGCCCGCCCGGCGGACTTTCCGCCGCCCTTCGACCCGAGCGCGTTCGTCGCCGAGCCGACCGACCCGCCGGAGGAGCGTATCGACGTCGGCGTCCTCGTCGTCGGAGCCGGCCCCGCCGGGCTCTCGGCGGCGATCCGGCTCGGTCAGCTCCTCGAGGCGCGCCCCGAGGTCCGCGAGCGGCTCGGGGACGTGCCCGTCGCCGTCGTCGAGAAAGGGAGGGCGCCGGGGGCCCACCTTCTCTCCGGCGCCGTCGTCAACCCGCGGGCGTTCCGCGAGCTCTTTCCCGGGATCCACACCGCCGACCTCCCGTTCAGGCGGGCGGTCGTGCGCGAGGGCGTCTACTACCTGACCCCCCGGCGACACGTGCGGATCCCGGCGCCGCCGACCATGTGGAACCACGGCAACCACGTCGCCTCGATCGGCGAGGTGGGAGCCTGGCTCGCGGAGCGGGCCGAGGAGCTCGGTGCGACGCTCGTGCCCGAGACCGCCGCGCGGACGCTCCTCGTCAGCGGCGGCCGGGTCGTCGGCGTCCGCACGGGCGACCGGGGACGCGGGAGGAGCGGCGAGGAGCTTCCGAACTTCGAGGCGGGCTCGGACATCCGCGCCCGGGTCACGATCCTCGCCGAAGGCACGCAGGGGCATCTCGCCGGCATCGCGCTCGACCACTTCGGCCTGCAGACGCGTCCGCAGGTGTGGGCGCTCGGCGTCAAGGAGGTCTGGGAGGTCGAGCGTGCGCACGACCGCGTCATGCACACGATGGGCTGGCCGCTTCGCGGCGGCCGCAGGTGGCGGGAGTTCGGGGGCAGCTTCATCTACCCCCTCGGGGAGCACCACGTCTCGCTCGGGATGGTCGTCGGGCTCGACTACACGGACGCGACGCTCTCCGTCCACGACCTCCTCCAGGAGCTGAAGACGCATCCGCTCGTGCGCCGCCTGCTGGCGGGCGGAAAGCGCGTCGGGTGGGGCGCGAAGACGATTCCGGAGGGCGGCTTCCTCGCGCTCCCGGAGCGGCTGACCTTCCCGGGCGGGCTCATCGTCGGCGACTCGGCCGGGCTCGTCAACGTGCCCGCCCTGAAGGGGATCCACTACGCCATGAAGTCGGGAATGCTCGCGGCCGAGGCTGCGGTGGACGCCGTCGCTCCCGGCCGCACCGCCTGGGAGCCGGGCGCGCTCGACGCCTACGACCGTGCCGTCGCCGAGAGCTACATCCGGAAGGACCTCGAGCGCGTCCGCAACATGCGCCCGGCCTTTCGGTACGGGTTCGTCGGCGGCGCGCTCGTGGCCGGCGCCGCGCTCAACTCGCTCGGCAAGCTCCCGCCCCGCGACCTCGAGCTCGAGGCCGACGCCTCGGTTCCCGTGGACGTGCCGCGCCCGCGCAGGCGCTACCCGAAGCCGGACGGCGAGCTCGTCTTCGACAAGCTGTCGAGCGTGTACCTGAGCGGGAACCGGACGCGCGACGACGCCCCCAGCCACCTGCGCGTCGACCGGCGGGTGCGTCGCGAGGTGGCCGAGGCGTGGGTGCACATGTGCCCGGCGGCGGTGTACGAGCTCGGCCGCGACGCGAGCCCGGCGGGGACGGTCGTGAACGTCGAGGTGACGCCGGCGAACTGCGTGCAGTGCGGGGCGATCTCCGCCAAGGGCGGCCGCCTCACCCCGGCCGAGGGCGGCGACGGCCCCGAGTACACCCTCATGTGACGCACGTCGACGTCCCCGCGGCTGCGGCGGCAATCCGCGGCCGCCTGCACCGCACCCCGCTCCTCTCCTCCGAGACGCTCGGCCGGACGTTCGGCGGGCGTGCCTTCCTGAAGGCCGAGCTCCTCCAGAAGACCGGCTCGTTCAAGCCGCGGGGCGTCCTCACGAAGCTCGCCTCGCTCTCGCGCGAGGAGCGGGCGCGCGGCGTCGTCGCCGCCTCCGCCGGGAACCACGCGGCCGCGCTCGCGTACGCGTGCGGGCGCGAGGGGATCGACTGCCTCGTCGTCATGTGGCGGGGAGCGAGCCCGCTCAAGCGGGCGGCGGCGCTCGGCTACGGTGCGTCGCTCGACGAGGAGGCACCCGGGCCCGGCGAGGTCTTCGCACGGCTGGCGGCGATCAGGGAGGAGACGGACCGCGTCCTCGTGCACCCCTTCGACGACCCCCTCGTCCTCGCCGGGCAGGGGACGGTGGGGCTCGAGATCGGCGAGGACCTGCCGGACGTGGAGGTCGTCGTTGTGCCCACCGGGGGCGGCGGGCTCGTCTCGGGCATCGCGTCCGCGCTTCCCGACCGGCGGGTCGTCGCCGTCGAGCCCGAGGGGTCGGCGGCGCTCCACGCGGCCCTCGCGGCCGGCCGCCCGGTCACGATCGAGCCCCGGTCGGAGGCGGACGGGCTGAACGCTCCCTTCGCGGGCGAGCACGCCGTAAGCGTGTGCGCGGCCCGGGGCGTGGAGCCGGTGCTCGTGACCGAGGAGGAGATCGGCGCAGGCTTCCGCTTCCTCTACGAGCGCGCCAAGCTCGCCGCCGAGCCCGCGGGCGCGGCGGGCGTCGCCGCGCTCCTCGCGGGAAAGGTCCCGCGCGTCGAGGGGGCGACGGTCGCCGTTGTTGTCTCCGGAGGCAACGTAGCGTCGGAAACGGCCTCTGATATCCTCAAGCGAAACCGCTCCGCGACCGATGAAGACCGAGATCCATCCTGACTACGTCCTCGCCACCGTCCGCTGTTCCTGCGGCAACGAGTTCCAGACCCGCTCCACGAAGCCCGAGCTCCATGTCGAGATCTGCTCCGAGTGTCATCCCTTCTACACGGGCAAGCAGAAGCTCGTGGACACGGGCGGCCGTGTCGAGCGGTTCCAGCGCCGCCTCGAGAGAGCCGGCGCCCGCCGCGGCTAGAGGAGTGGCCTGCCGGTGAGCGCGCCCATCGGCGGTCAGGCTGTGCTCGAGGGGGTGATGATGCGCGGCCCCTCCGCGTGGTCCGTCGCCGTGCGCAAGCCGGACGGGGACATCGCGGAGGTCAACCGGCCGATCGCCTCCGTGCTCCTGCGGCACCGGTGGCTCAGGATCCCCATCGTCCGCGGCGTCGTCGCCCTGGGCGAGTCGCTCGCCATCGGGTTCCGCGCGCTCGCGATCTCCGCGAACTACGCGGCCCAGGAAGAGGACGACGACGGCAACGTCCAGACCGAGCTGACGCGGGGCCAGCTCCTCTTCGCGTTCGGCATCGCGATCGGCTTCGCGCTCCTCCTCTTCAAGGTCTCGCCGGCGCTCATCACGAGCTGGCTGCCGATCGAGTCCACGGGCGCCTTCGTCGTCGTCGAGGGCCTCGTGCGCGTGACGATCTTCATCGCGTACCTCGTCGGCATCGGCTTCCTCCCCGACCTGAAACGGGTCTTCCAGTATCACGCGGCCGAGCACAAGGCGATCAACGCCTACGAGGCCGGCGAGCCCCTCACGCCCGAGAACGTCGACCGGCACAGCCTCCTGCACGTCCGCTGCGGCACCGCCTTCCTGCTCTACGTCATGGTGATCGCGATCTTCGTCTTCGCCTTCTTCGGCCAGCCGGGATGGCTGGGGCTGATCGCCACGCGCGTCCTCCTGCTCCCCGTGATCGCCGGGATCGCCTACGAGGTGATCCGCTTCGCCGGCAAGCACCCGCGGCACCCCGTCCTGCGGCCGCTGCTCCAGCCCGGCCTCTGGCTCCAGCGGCTGACGACCCGCGAGCCGACGCTCGACCAGATCGAGGTCTCGATCCGCGCGCTCCGCGAGGTCCTCCGGCTCGAGGGCCGCGTGACCCCGGAGGAGCGCAAGGTCGAAGTGATGGCCTAGCTTCCCGGCTTCGCCTCGGGGTAGCGGGGGAGGCCGTCGTCGGGAAGGTCGTCCCAGAGCGCCTTGGAGGCGACGTAGGCGCGGTACTGCGGCCTCATCCCCGGATCGCCGTCGAGAGCGCCGAAGCGGATCGAGACCTCCGGGCCGTCCGGCCACGTCCCGCCGAAGAGGCTCGAGCCGCAGACGGAGCAGAAGGCCTTGACGGCGCCGCCGTCCGGCCGGTAGACGCGGACGAGCTCCTCCCCGGCGAGGAGCCGGAAGCCCTCTCGGGGCACGCGGCCCTGGGTCAGGTGGCCGGTGCCCGAGTGCTTCCGGCACCGCGAGCAGTGGCAGTGGTTCGCCCGCAGGAACGGCCGCGTCACCTCGAAGCGGACTCCTCCGCAGAGGCAGCTCCCGTGCAGGGGCCCGTCCATGGCCCCAGTCTAGAGGCGGGCTATCCTGACCCCGTCATGGCCGCCACGACCATCGAGACGCTCGTCGACGAGCTGGAGCGCTCCTACGCCGAGGCGCAGGAGCGGATGAACGACCCCGGGCTCTACGCCGACCGGCAGGCCGCGGCCGAGGCGGGGCGGCGGCTCAAGGACCTCGAGGCGCCCTGGAAGCTCGCGCAGGAGTGGCGCCGGGTGTCGGACGACGTCGCCCTCGCGAGGAGCGACCCGGACTTCCGAGACGAGCTCCCCGCCCTCGAGCAGCGGCTCGCCGAGCTGGAGGAGGAGCTCAAGCTTGCGCTCGTCGAGCGCGACCCGAACGACGCCAAGGACGTCATCGTCGAGATCCGCCAGGGCGAGGGGGGCGACGAGGCCGCGCTCTGGGCCGGCGACCTCTTCCGCATGCTGACCCGCTACGCGGAGCGGCGCGGCTTCAAGTGGGAGACGCTCGGCGCGAACCCGAACGACGGGGGCGGCTTCAAGGACGTGAGCTTCGCCGTCAAGGGCGAGGGCGCGTACTCGGTCTTCAAGTGGGAGGCCGGCGGGCACAGGGTGCAGCGCGTCCCCGAGACGGAGTCGCAGGGCCGGATCCACACGTCCTCGGCGACGGTGGCCGTCCTGCCGGAGGCCGAGGACGTCGACGTCGACATCGATGCGAACGACCTCAAGGTCGACGTCTACCGCTCCACGGGCCCCGGCGGCCAGAGCGTCAACACGACGGACTCGGCCGTCCGGATCACGCACCTTCCGACAGGGATCGTCGTCGCCATGCAGGACGAGAAGTCGCAGCTCCAGAACAGGCAGAAGGCCCTGCGCGTGCTGCGGGCGCGGCTCCTCGAGGCGGAGCTCCGGCGGCAGCGCGAGGAGGTGGACGCGGCGCGCCGCTCGCAGATCGGAAGCGGCGAGCGCGGCGACAAGATCCGGACGTACAACTTCCCCCAGAGCCGCGTCACCGACCACCGCGTGAAGCACACGGTCCACCGGCTCGACGCGGTCCTCGACGGAGACCTCGGCGAGCTGACCGAGGCGCTCGTGGCGGACGACCGGCGCCGCGCGCTCGAGACCGCGGCCGCGGCATGACGGCCCTCGAGGCGGTTCGGAGCGTCGCGGGCGGGCTCGACGCCGCCGGCGTGCCCTCGCCGCGCATCGACGCCGAGTGCCTCGTCGCCTCGGTCCTCGGCGTCTCCCGCGCCGGCCTCTACGCGGCCGGCCGCGAGCTCACCGAGGACGAGCTGCAGGGAGTGCTGGCGCTCCGGGAGCGGAGGCGGGCGAGAGAGCCGCTCGCCTACGTCCTCGGCGAGTGGGGGTTTCGGCGGCTCACCCTCCGCGTCGACCGCCGGGCCCTCGTTCCCCGGCCCGAGACGGAGGTCCTCGTGGAGCGCTGCCTCGCGCACCTGGCCGGGCTCGCGGCGCCGAGCGTCGTGGACGTCGGCGTCGGCTCGGGGGCGGTCGCGCTCGCCATCGCGGACGAGCATCCCGGTGCACGCGTCCTCGGCATCGACTCCTCCGCGGCCGCCCTTGCGCTCGCGCGCGAGAACCTCGAGCGCCTCGACGGCGACGGGCGCGTCCGGCTGCGCCGCGGCGACCTCCTGCGCGGGCTCTCCGGGCCGTTCGACCTCGTCGTCTCCAACCCGCCGTACGTCTCGCCGGACGAGTACGAGAGGCTCCAGCCGGAGATCCGGCTCTGGGAGCCCTACGAGGCGCTCGTGGGCGAGCGCGTGGGGGAGACGATCGCCCGCCAGGCCCTCCCGCTCCTCCGGCCCGGCGGCCCGCTCGTGCTCGAGTGCGGGGACGGCCAGGCCGCCGCGCTCGCCGCGGAGCTCCGCTCTCTCGGCTACGAGGACGTCCTCGTCACGCCGGACCTCGCCGGACGCGAGCGCATCGTCGAGGGTCGCCGGCCGTAGGGCGCGAGGCGGCGTCCAGCGTTGCCGGGCGGGGAGACGCCCGCGAGAATCAGGCTCATGACGGATCGCGAGGCTGCCGCGGCGTGACCCACGACGTGACCGGGATCGAGCAGGCCGTCGGCGCGCTCCGCGAGGGGAGGCTCGTGCTCCTCCCGACGGACACCGTGTACGGGCTCTGCGCGGACGGCTACCGGGAGGCGCCGTACCGGCGGCTCTGCCGGGTCAAGGGCCGGCCCGCGGGGATGCCGACGGCGATCGTCGCGGCCGACCTGGACTCGATCCTGGACGCCGTCCCGGAGGCGCGCGGCCGCGCCGCGGTCGCGGCGCGGGCGCTCCTGCCGGGGCCGTACACCCTCGTCCTCCCGAACCCGGCCCAGCGCTTCCGCTGGCTGACGGGAACGTCTCCGGACACGATCGGCGTCCGCGTGCCGGATCTGCCCGCGGAGGCCCGTGCCGTGGTCGAGCGGGCGGGCGTCGTCGTCGCCTCGAGCGCCAACCTGCACGGCGGCCCGGATCCGGCCCGGCTGGAGGACGTTCCCGACGAGATCCGGGCGGCCGCCGCCGCGGCTGTCGACGGCGGCAGCCTCCCGGGCACGCCGTCCACCGTGCTCGACCTCACGACGCCGACGCCGGTCGTCCTCCGGGAGGGCGCCGTGCCGGCCGAGGAAGCGCTCGCGCGCGTCGCCGAGGCCCTCCCGTCCGGCGGCCGGGGCTAACATCACCGAACCGTGAGCGCGACGCAGACCGGGAGGCCGAAGGCACTCGTCACGGGCGGGGCCGGCTTCATCGGCTCGCACCTCTGCGAGCTCCTCCTCGCCGACGGGTGGGAGGTCTTCGCGCTCGACGACCTCTCGACGTCCTCGGTCGCGAACGTCGCGCACCTGAAGGAGCGCTGGGACTTCCACCTCGTCGTCGACTCGGTCCTCTCGCCGGCGGTCGTGAACGAGCTCGTGCACAAGTGCGACGTCGTCTACCACCTGGCCGCGGCGGTCGGTGTGCGCCTGATCGTCGAGCAGCCGGTGCACACGCTCGTCACGAACGTGCAGGGGACGGAGATCGTCCTCGAGCACTGCAACCGCTTCGACAAGCGCGTGCTCGTCGCCTCGACGTCGGAGATCTACGGCGACCACCGCGAGGAGGTTCCGCTCGCGGAGGACGCCCGCCGCATCTACGGCCCGACGACCGCGCGGCGGTGGGCGTACGCCGACTCGAAGGCGATGGACGAGCTCCTCGCGCTGGCCTACCACCAGGAGCGGGGGCTCGACGTCGTCATCGCGCGCCTCTTCAACACGGTCGGGCCCCGGCAGAGCGGCCAGTACGGCATGGTCATCCCGCGCTTCGTCGAGCGCGCGCTCTCGGGCCGGCCGCTCGAGATCCACGGCGACGGGACCCAGACGCGCTGCTTCTGCCACGTCTCCGACACCGTGCGCGCGCTCAAGGGCCTCATGGACGACCGCTCGATCTCGGGCGAGATCTTCAACGTCGGCTCCTCGAGCCGCATCCGGATCCTGGACCTCGCCCGGCGGGTCGTGGAGATGACCCGCTCGAGCTCGGAGCTCGCGTTCGTGCCCTACGAGGAGGTCTACGGGCAGGGCATCGAGGACATGACGCACCGGATCCCCTCGACGGAGAAGATCCGGGACGCGATCGGCTGGCAGGCGACCTTCGACCTCGACGTCATCCTCGCCGACGTGATCAAGCACACGCGCACGTCGCCGGTGCCGCTCGCCGAGGTGGAGGCCTAGCCCGGGTCTCGGGCCGGCTCGACCGCGCTCTCGACCGCGCGGACGGCGAGCGAGTAGACGACGAGCGTGGCGGCGACCGTCGCCGCCCACTGGACACCCGGCCGCGCCGCGAGCGGGAGGGCGAGCGCGAAGCCGGCCGCGAACGCGGGGAGGACCAGCCCGGTCGTCGCGAGCGCCCCTGCCCGGCCGAGGCCCCACGAGCGGCGGAACTCGCGGTACTCGCGCACGAGCGGGAGGAGCACGGCGGCGCCGAGCGCCAGGAGCACGATCACGGTCACGGCCTCCACGATCCCACAACGGAGACCGAACATCTAGAGTGACGCCCGGATGGCGGTCGCCGAAGGCACCCTCGAGGAGCTCCGGCAGGCGGCGCTCGGCGAGATCGACCCCGACGTCGCAGAGCTGATCGGCCGGGAGCTCGACCGGCAACGCGGACAGATCGAGCTGATCGCCTCCGAGAACTTCACCTGGCCCAGCGTCTTCGAGGCCGTCGGGAGCGCGCCCACGAACAAGTATGCGGAGGGCTATCCCGGCCGGCGCTACTACGGCGGGTGCGAGGTCGTCGACGAGATCGAGCAGCTGGCGATCGACCGCGCGAAGGCGCTCTTCGGCGCCGAGCACGCGAACGTCCAGCCGCACGCCGGGGCGCAGACGAACATGGCCGTCTACTTCGCGTGCCTGGAGCCCGGCGACACGATCCTCGCCATGCGGCTCGATCACGGCGGCCACCTCACCCACGGGCTCAAGGTCAACTTCTCCGGGAAGCTCTACGACGTCGTCGGCTACGGCGTCGACCGGGAGACGAGCCTCGTCGACTTCGACGAGGTCCGCCGGCTCGCGCAGGAGCACCGCCCGAAGCTGGTCGTCTGCGGCGCCTCCGCGTACCCGCGCGTGATCGAGGCCGAGCGCTTCCGGGAGATCGCGGACGAGGTCGGCGCCCTCCTCCTCTGCGACATGGCGCACTTCGCCGGGCTCGTCGCCGCGGGTCTGCACCCGAACCCGACGCCGCACTGCGACTTCGTCACGTCGACGACGCACAAGACCTTGGCGGGCCCCCGCTCGGGCTTCATCCTGTGCAAGGAGGAGCACGCGCAGGCCGTCGACAAGGCGGTTTTCCCCGGGATGCAGGGCGGCCCCCTGCTGCACGTGATCGCCG
>DATAAQ010000053.1:0-4714 GCA_036260055.1 Gaiellaceae bacterium
CGGCTCGCAGATGACCGTCTCCTCCACGGGGTACTGCCTGCGGGGGACGACCGCGACCGGAATCCCGGTCGGCTGGGGCGTCGTGGCGGTCGATCCGGCCGTGATCCCGCTCGGGACGAAGATGTTCGTCCCCGGCTACGGAGACGGCGTCGCCGCGGACACGGGGTCGGCGGTCAAGGGCGCCGTCATCGACCTCTGGTTCCCGAGCTGTGCCCAGGCGCTGCAATGGGGCCGGCGCACCGTCACGATCACGCTTCGCTGACTACAATCTGGCCTCACCCAGCGGCCAACGGAGGGTGGACGGCACGTCTCTCGAGGAACCCGACGCCGTAAAGCAGCTCGACGAGCTGCGCGTGCTCCTGGTCGACGACCACGATCTCTTCCGCACGGGCCTGCGGACGCTCCTCGAGGAGCAGGGGCTCCAGGTCGTCGGCGAGGCCGAGAACGGACAGGTCGCGCTCCGGCTCGCGGGGGAGCTCGCGCCCGACGTCGTCATCATGGACCTGAAGATGCCGGGGCTGACCGGCGTCGAGACGACCCGGCGTCTCACGAGCGCCGCTCCGCTGACCCGGGTCGTCGTCCTGACGATCTCCGTCGAGGACGACGACGTCATGGACGCCGTCATGGCGGGGGCGTGCGGCTACCTGCTCAAGGACTCGTCCATCGACCGGCTGGTCGAGGGGATCCGCGCGGCCGCGGCCGGTGAGTCGCTCATCTCCCCGCAGATCGCCTCGAAGGTGCTCCAGCGTCTCCGGGCGCAGACGGCGGACACGGGGGCGGCGGAGACGATCCTCACCGAGCTGTCCGAGCGCGAGCTCGAGGTGCTCCGCCTGATCGCGAACGGCAAGGACAACGCCCAGATAGCGCGCGAGCTCTTCATCAGCCCCAAGACGGTGAAGAACCACATCTCGAACATCCTCATGAAGCTGCAGATCGAGAACCGCATCCAGGCGGCCGTTTACGCCGTCCGCAGCGGGATCGTCTAGGCGCCCGCGCGCCCGATCCGGCTACAGCGTCGCGGCGAGGGTGCGGAGCAGGTCGCGAAGGTCGCCCAGTTCCGCGTCCAGCGCCGCGAGACGCGAGCTGAGCGCGCTCGCTTCGGTCGCGTCCTCGGCGCTTCCCGCGAGCTCCCGGATGCGCCGTTCCACACGGAGGCGCTCGCCCTCGAGCGCGAGCGCCCGGGCATATCCGTCGGTCAGCGTATGCTCCACCTCCTCGACGGGAGGGGCCGGGGAGCCGTTCCTCCGAGGGTCGAGGAGCGCACGGATACGGTCGAAGAGGACGGAGAGGTCTTCGTTCATCGAGACGCCTGCCCAACACAACCAGTCTCCGCGCCGCTCGCCAAGGGCCGGACGTCCTATCCTCGCGCGCGTCGGGACCCATCTTTGCAAGGTGCGGTCGTGCGCGGCCGAGCGGGTCCTCCTGCTGGCCGTCGTCGTCGTCGCCGGACAGGCGGCCGCGGCGCCCGCCGAGGGGGCGACGCTCCGCGAGCGGCTCGACCGCGCCCTGACCGCGCGAGGCGTGGCCCGGTCGGCCACGGGCGCCCTCGCCGTCAATCTTCGCACGGGCCGGACCGTGTACGCGCTCCACGGGTCGCGCTCGCTCGAGCCCGCCTCCAACCAGAAGCTCGCCGTCGCGCTCGCCGTGCTCGACCGGCTCGGCACCGACTACCGGATCTCGACGGAGGTTCTGGGCGTCGGCGGCCGGAGTGGCTCCGAGTGGCGCGGCCGGCTCGTCCTCAAGGGCTTCGGCGACCCCTCGCTCGCGCGCGTCGACCTGCGCCGGCTGGCCCGGCGCATCCACGGCCTCGGGATCCGCAAGGTGACGGGCCGCGTGGTCGGCGACGAGTCGTACTACGACGTCCGTCGCACGTGCCCCGGGTGGAAGCCGGCCTGGTACAAGGTCGAGTCGCCGCCGCTCTCCGCGCTCGTCGTGGCCCGGGCGAAGGTGGGCCGCCGAACGGTCGACGACCCGGCGCGCGCAGCGGCCGCCGCGTTCAGGTCCGCGCTCGAGGCGGCCGGCGTCGACGTGGTCGGCGGCTCGAGGGTCGCCGCCGCTCCGCCCGACGCCGTCCCGCTCGCGTCGGTCCGCTCCGCGCCGACCGCCCTGCTCGTCCGCCGCATGAACAAGACGAGCGACAACTTCTACGCGGAGATGCTCGTCAAGCACCTCGGGGCGAGGTTCCGCGGCGCCGGCACCACGTACCGCGGCAGCCGCGTCGTCCGCCGCGTCCTCGGCGCGCGCGGCGTCCCGCTCGAGGGCGTGCGGATCGTCGACGGATCCGGTCTCTCGGTCCACGACCGGCTGACCACCCGGGCGATCGGGAGGATGCTCACCGCCGCGTGGCGCGACCCGACGCTCCGCGCCGTCTGGCTCGACTCGCTGCCGCTCGCCGGCGTGGACGGGACGCTCGAGGACCGCATGCTGCGAGAGCCCGCCTACCGCACGGTCCGCGCGAAGACGGGGACGACGGCCACGGCCTCGAGCCTCTCGGGATACGCCGGCTCGCGCTACCTCTTCTCGATCCTCCAGAACGGACGACCGATCCCCTGGTGGTACGCGCGCCGGGCGCAGGATCGCTTCGCGCAGATCCTCGCAGGCGCCTAGCTACGAGACGAGGTCGGCGAAGGCCGCCTCGTCGACGATGCGGATCCCGAGCTGCTGGGCCTTCGCGAGCTTCGACGCGCCCGGCTCCTCGCCGACCACGAGCGCGGCCGTCTTCTTCGAGACGGAGTCGGTCACCTTGGCGCCCTTCGCCTCGAGCGCAGCCTTCGCCTCCTCGCGCGTCCAGCCCTCGAGCGTGCCAGTGACGACGTACGTGCTGCCGGTCAGCGGGCCCTCGGCGGGTCGCTCGGACGGCGCGAGCTCGAAGCGGAGCCCGAGCGCGCGGAGCTCGGCGACGAGCTTCCGATTCTCCTCGTCCGCGAACCAGTCGGCGATCGCCTCGGCGCGGTCCGGGCCGATGCCCTCGACCTCCTGGATGTCCTCCTGGCTTGCCGCCATCAGCCGCTCGACGTCGCCGAAGTGCCGCGCGAGGCTCTGGGCGGTGACCCAGCCCACCTGCGGGATGTTGAGGCCGTAGAGGACGCGGTTGAACGGCCGCTCCTTCGACTGCGCGATCGCCTCGAGGGCGTTCGTCGCCGAGATCTCCCCGAATCCGTCGAGCGCGAGGAGCTGCTCCTTCGTCAGGCGGTAGAGCTCTGGCATCCCGGTGACGAGGCCCTCGCGCCAGAGCCGGCGAACCATCAGCTCGCCCACCCCCTCGATGTCCATCGCCGCCATCACCCAGTGGATGAGGGTCTCGAGGCCGCGCGACTCGCACTTCGGATTCGGGCAGCGGTGCATCGCCTCGCCCTCGGGCTTCACGATCGCCGTGCCGCAGAGCGGGCAGTGCGTCGGCATCCGGAACGGCTTCGTGCCGGGCTGGTGCGCGCCGGCCGGGCCCACGACCTGCGGGATGACGTCGCCGGCGCGCTGGACGATGACGATGTCCCCTTCGCGGATGTCCTTCCTGTTGATGTCCTCCTCGTTGTGGAGGGTCGCCCGCGAGACGGTGACGCCGCCCACCTCGACGGGCTCGAGCTGCGCCCACGGGTTGAGGTTGCCCGTCCGCCCTACCCGGATGAGGATCTTCACGAGCTTGGTCTGCGCGGTCATGGGAGCCCACTTGAAGGCTCGCGCCCAGCGCGGGCGGCCGTGCAACGACCCGAGCCGGGCCTGTTGGTCGAGCGAGTCCACCTTCACGACGATCCCGTCGATCTCGTAGTCGAGCTCGATGCGCCGCTTCTCCCAGGCTCGGCAGGCGGCCGCCACCTGCTCGACGGTCTCCAGCCGCTCGGCGTACGGGTTCGTGCGGAAACCCCGCTCGCGCAGCCAGGCGAGCGTCTCCCACTGCGTCGCGAGGTCGAGGCCCTCGCTGTAGCCCGTCCCGTAGACCCAGATCGAGAGCGGCCGGGCCGCGGTGACGCCCGGATCCTTCTGCCGGAGTGAGCCCGCCGCCGCGTTGCGCGGGTTGGGAGAGGGCTTCTCGCCCCGCGCGACCTGCTCTTCGGTGAAGCGGCGGAACCCCGTCAGCGGGAAGTACACCTCCCCCCGCACCTCCACGACCGCCGGGAAGGCGTCGCCGCGCATGGCGAGCGGGATCGCCTTGATCGTCCGCAGGTTCTGCGTCAGGTCCTCTCCCTGGGCACCGTCGCCGCGGGTCGCGCCACGCACGAACGCGCCCGCCTCGTACACGAGCGAGACGGCCGAGCCGTCGATCTTCGGCTCGATCACGTACGCGACAGGCTCGTCGCTGTCGAGGCGCTTGCGGACGTCCTCCGCCCACTTCACGAGCGCCTCGTCCGTCGTCACCTTGTCGAGCGACCCCATGGGCGCCAGGTGCTGAACCTTGCGGAAGCGCTCGGACGGCGGCGCGCCGACGCGCTGCGTCGGCGAGTCCGGGGTGACCAGCTCGGGGTGGGCCTCCTCGAGCGCCTTCAGCTCGTCGTACAGCCGGTCGTACTCGGCGTCCGAGATCTCCGGGTCGTCGAGAACGTGGTAGCGGTAGTTGTGGTGGTCGACCCGCTCGCGTAGCTTCCCGATGCGGGCCTCGACGCCGCTAGAGGACATCCAGCAGCTCTTCGGGAGTCTCGACGACGACGTCCGCGCCCGCCTCGACGAGGCGATCCTCGGTGTGGATCTTCCCCCAGGCGACGGCGACGGTGTAGACGCC
>DATAAQ010000054.1:0-9826 GCA_036260055.1 Gaiellaceae bacterium
ACGCCGCGGGCACACCGCTAGCGGCGTTCCTCGCTCGGCGGGGCGTCGACACCTCGGCGCCCATCGTCGCCTACTGCCATTCGGGCTCGCGCTCCGAGATCGCCGCCGCGCTTCTCCGCGCCGCCGGGCTCGAGGCTACGAACTACGAGGGCTCCTGGCACGAGTGGTCGCGCCGCGCGGGATAGCGGCCTCGGCCGCGACGAGGAACCGGCGGCAGATCTCCCCGCCCAGCCGGTTCCAGGCGCCGATCCGCTCCCCGGTCTCCGTCTGCAGGGCTGCGGCGTCGAGGGCGCCGTCCTCGTCTGGCCTGGAGCTCTCGATCCAGTCCTCCACGCTCTCGGGCGTCACCTCCGCGTGGAACTGCACCCCCCAGGCCGTCTCGCCGGCGCGGTAGGCCTGCGGACAGCGCTCGTTGCGGGCGAGGAGAACGCCGCCGGGCGGCACGGCGAACGCGTAGCTGTGCCACTGGAACGCTCGGAAGCGGGCGGGCAGCCCGGCGAAGAGGGCGTCGTCCCCCGCCTCGGGAGTCAGCTCGACCTCGTGCCAGCCGATCTCCGAGCTCGGCATGCGGCGCACGGGGGCGCCGAGAGCTCTCGCGAGGAGCTGCGCCCCGAGGCACACGCCGAGCACGGGGACGCTCTCGGCGGCGAGGCGGCGCAGGTACGCGTCCTCGTCGTGGAGCCATGCGTGGCGGTGCTCTTGGTCGACGTGCATGGCGCCGCCGAAGACGAGGACGGCGCCGAAGGGCTCCTCCGGCAAGCCGGTCTCGGCGACGTTGCGCTCGACGAGCTCGTGGCCGGCTTCGCGGACGACGTCCCCGAAGACGCCGCTCGCGGCGTCCCACTGGTGGACGAGTGAGAGGACGCGCACGGGCTCAGCCTACGGCGCCGCCCGCGCGGCCGCCTCCCGGAGCGCCGCCTGGAGCTTCCTCGCCGCCGGGCCCGGCGTGCCCTCGCCCACGCGGTGTCCGTCCAGCTGGACGACCGGCATGACCTCGCGCACGGACGACGACGTGAACGCCTCCGCGGCTGCGGCGAGGTGCGCGAGCGGGAAGACGCCCTCCCGCACCTCGTAGCCGAGTGCGGCCGCCTCGGCTACGAGCGCGGCCCGCGTGACCCCGGCGAGGATGCCGAGCTCGAGCGCCGGCGTGTAGAGCGCGCCTTCGTACCGCCACCAGACGTTCGTGACTGGCCCTTCGAGCACGACGTCGCCGCTCGCGAGGAAGACGGCGTCGTCGGCGCCGCGGCGCTCGGCCTCGTCCTGCGCAGCCATGTTGACCGCGTAGCTCGTCGACTTGACGCCGCCGAGGAGCCAGGGCGCGACGGCCCGCAGATCCGGGTCGAGCCCGAGCCGGACGGAGACGAGCTTCATCCCCCGCGCGCGCAGTGCCTCGAGCTCGGGCGGCAGCTCGCTCACGAGCGCGAGGCGGACGGGACCGCCGCCGCTCTCGCGGCCCGCCGTCAGGTAGAGGCGGAGGACGACGTCCGGGCGGCCGGCGGCCTCGAGGGACGAGCGGGCGAGCCTCTCGAACTCGTCCGGCTCGACGTCGGCGAGGCCGAGCCGCGCCGCCGACCCGCGAAGGCGGTCGAGATGATCGTCGAGCTTGAAGGGGCGCCCGCCGTAGACGCGCACCGTCTCGAACGCGGCGCGTCCACGCAGGAACGCCTCGTCGTCCGCGTGCAGGACGGGCTCGTCGGGTGGGACGACTCCGCGGCCCCCGACGGCCAGCGCCAGGAGCTTCACGATGCGACCGGCTCGCGGGCCGGTGCGCCGATCGCGGCGAGGAGCGGCGCCGCCTTCACCCACGACTCCTCGACCTCCGTCTCCGGGTCGGAGTCCCAGACCACTCCGCCGCCGACCCAGAGGTGGGCGCGTCCGTCCGCGACGGCGAACGTCCGGATCGTGAGCGCGAGGTCGGCGTCGCCGTTCGGGTGGACGCGCCCGAGCGCCCCCATCGAGGCGCCGCGCCCGACGGGCTCGAGCGCGGCGATGTGGTCGAGGGCCGAGATCTTGGGGGCGCCCGTGACCGACCCGCCCGGGAACGTCGCACGGAGGAGCTCGGCGAGGCCGACGCCCTCGCGAAGCCGCCCCTCGACGCGGCTGACGAGGTGGGTCACGCCGGCGAGCCGCCGCTCGCGCATGAGCTCCGGCCAGCGCACGCTGCCGGGCTCGCAGACGCGGGAGAGATCGTTCCGCTCCAGGTCGACGATCATGACGTGCTCCGCCACGTCCTTCTCCGCGTCGGCGAGCTCGCCCGTCACGCCGGCCGGGCGCGTCCCCTTGATCGGCATCGTCCAGACGCGGCGGCCCCGACGGGCGAGGAAGAGCTCGGGCGAGGCGGAGACGATCGCCCACCCGTCCCCGACGAGCGGCTCCGGGTGCACGGGGCGGAGAGCTGCGAGGCGCTCGGCGAGCCCGGCCGGGTCGCCCGTGAACGGGGCCGCGAGGTGCTGGACGAGGTTCACCTGGTAGACGTCGCCGCGGGCGATCGCGGCCCGGACGGCCGAGACCGCTCCGGCGTAGTCGTCCTCCGTCCACGTGCGCTCCCACTCCCCGATGGTGTAGTCGCCTGCGGCGCGGCGGCGCCCGCCCGCCGGGCGGATGCGGACGGCCGCGAGCGGCAGACGGCAGGGCTCGGGCGGATCGGGCCGGGGCGCCCGCCGGAGGCGGCCGGAGATGCGGTAGCCGAGGTAGACGTCGGCAACGACCCCCTCGGCCCCGCCGCCGAAGAAGCCGGCCTCGCGGAGATAGCGCTCGACCTCCGCGAGCGGGTCCGCCTCGTTCCAGACCTCGAGCATCGCGGGAAACGCTACCCGGTCGCGCTCGTAGAATCGTGGCGTGGACGGCAGGCCGATCGGGATCTTCGACTCGGGCGCGGGTGGCCTGACCGTGCTCCACGAATGCCTGGTGACGATGCCGCACGAGGACTTCCTCTACCTCGGCGACGGCGCCCGGTGCCCGTACGGGCCGCGGCGCCCGGCGGAGATCCGGCGCTTCGCCCACGAGATCGCGTCGTACCTCGAGCGGAGCGGGGTGAAGTTGATCGTGGCGGCCTGCAACTCCGCGACGGCGGCCGCGCTCCCCGCGCTTCAGGAAGCGCTGGAGGTACCCGTCGTCGGCGTCCTCGCGCCCGAGGCGCACGCGGCGGTGCAGGCGACGCGCAACCGCCGGATCGGCGTGCTCGCGACGCAGGCGACCGTCGAGAGCGGACGGTACGCGGCGGCCGTGCGCGCGCTCGACGCCGGCGCGAAGATCGTGTCGGTCGCCTGCCCGCGGCTGGTTCCGCTGATCGAGGCGGGGGAGACGAACCACGAGCTCGACGAGGCCGTGCGCGAGTACGCGGCGCCGCTCAAGGCGGCGGGCGTCGACACCGTCATCCTCGGCTGCACGCACTACCCGCTCGTCCGGCGCATGCTCGAGCGGGTCTTCGGACGCGGGACGACGCTCGTCTTCTCCGCGGAGGAGACGGCACGGGAGGTCGCGGAGACGCTCGGGCGCAAGGGGATCGAGAACGATCCCGCGCGCGAGGGCTCGACGCGGTTTCTGACGACGGGCGCGCCTGACGAGTTCCGCACGCTCGGCGAGCGCTTCCTGCAGCTCCCCATCCGCCACGTGGAGCAGGTCGCGGTGCGCGAGCTCGAGCTGGCGGCGGCGTGAGCGGGGCGGTCGGCTCCCCCGGGGCCACCCCGGACCACCACCCGCTTCGAGCGTACCGTCGGTGGGCGCGCGGGTGGCGCGCCGATCGTGCCGGGAGCGTGCCGGGATGAGCCGGGAGGCGCGCCGCGCCGACGAGCTGCGGCCCGTCGAGCTCGTCACCGACTTCGTGGAGCAGGCGCACGGATCGGTGCTCATCTCGTTCGGCAGGACGCGGGTCCTCTGCACGGCGACGCTCGAGGAGGGCGTCCCGCGCTGGCTGTCCGGCTCGGGGCGCGGCTGGCTGACCGCCGAGTACGGGATGCTTCCCGCCTCTACGGGAGCCCGCACGCAGCGCGAGGCGAGCGCCGGCCGGCAGAAGGGACGCACCGTCGAGATCCAGCGCCTGCTCGGACGCTCGCTCCGCGCCGTCTACGACCTCGAGAGCCTCGGCGAGCGCACGGTCTGGATCGACTGCGACGTCCTCCAGGCGGACGGCGGCACGCGCACGGCGGCAGTCTCGGGAGCCTGGGTCGCGCTCGTCCGCGCGGTTCGCCGCCTCGGCCTCCCGGAGCCGGGCGACCTCGTCGGCGCGGTCTCCGTCGGCGTCGTGAAGGGAGAGTCGCTCCTCGACCTCGACTACGAGGAGGACTCGAGCGCGGACGTCGACATGAACGTCGTCATGACCGGCGAGGGGCGCCTCGTGGAGGTCCAGGCGACGGCCGAGCGCATTCCCTTCACGCGGGAGCAGCTGGACGAGCTCGTCGACCTCGCCGCCGCCGGCATCGGCGAGATCGGGGCGAAGCAGAGGGAGGCGGTTGCCTGATGCCCGAGGTCGAGTGGTGGGACGTGCTCCTGCGCCTCGTCGTCGCCGCCGCGCTCACGGGCGCGATCGGGCTCGAGCGCGAGCTCCGCGAGCGCGCCGCCGGCCTCCGCACGCACATGCTCGTCGGCGTGGGCTCCGCGCTCTTCACGATCGTCTCGGCATACGCGTGGCGCGACTTCCGCTTCTCCACGCCGGAAGGGATCGTGTTCGACCCGACCCGCGTCGCCGCGCAGATCGTGACCGGCATCGGGTTCCTCGGGGCCGGTGCCATCATCCGCCAGGGGCTCTCGGTCCGCGGTCTCACGACGGCCGCGGGCCTCTGGGTCGTCGCCGCGATCGGCATGGCCGCCGGGGCTGGCTACTACTCGGCCGCCGCGATCACGACCGGCGTCGTCCTCGTGGGCCTCGGCCCGCTGCGCTGGGTCGAGGGAGGGCTGCTCTCCCGCCTGCGGCGGAGCGGCCGCGTGCTCGAGATCGACATGGCGCGCGACCGGCCGCTCTCCAACGTCCTCGCCGTCGTGGAGGGCAGGCGGGCGCGCGTCAGCCGGGTCGAGTTCGAGGACGAGGAGAACCGCCGGCAGGTTCGGATCGAGATCGACGTGCCCCTCGGCGGCCCCGAGGTGCGGCTCGTGGACGAGCTCGCGGCGCTGGACGAGGTGACGGCCGTCCGCTGGACCGATTGAAGGTCACGCTCGCCTCCGCGAACCCGCACAAGGCCCGCGAGCTCCGCGTGCTCCTCCCCGGATGGGACGTCGCGCCCCTCGCCGTCGCCGAGATGCCCGAGGAGACGGGCGCGACGTTCTACGAGAACGCCCGCGCGAAGGCCCGGTTCGGGCGGACGCTCGCGGCCCGCGACGCCTGGGTGCTCGGCGAGGACTCCGGGATCGAGGTGGCGGGCCTCCACGGCCGGCCCGGCATCCGCTCCGCCCGCTACGCGGGCCCCCGCGCGACGGACGAGGAGAACGTCGAGCGCCTGCTCGCCGAGCTGGCGGGCGTCCCGGCCGAGGCCCGCCGGGCCCGCTACGTCTGCGAGCTCGTCTTCCTCTCGCCCGGCCTCGCCGAGTTCCGCGGGAGCGGGACGCTCGCCGGGCGCATCGCGCCGGAGCCCCGCGGCTCCGCCGGCTTCGGCTACGACCCCGTCTTCGTCCCGGACGGCGAGGACGGGACCGTCGCCCAGCTGGGCGACGAGTGGAAGGCGCGGTCGAGCCACCGCGCCCGGGCGGCGGCCGCGCTCCGGCAGGCGGTAGGCAGCGCGGCGGAAGAGGAGTAGAGTCCGCGCGTGCAGCTCTTCTCGCACGATTCGAAGGCCGACGCGCTCGGCCGGGCGCCGCTCTTCCGCGGGCTCTCGCGCGGCGATCTCATGGCCCTCGCGAAGGTGACCGAGGACCTGGAGGTCGAGGCGGGCAAGGTTCTCGCGCGCGAGGGCGACATCGGTCAGGAGTTCTTCGTCATCGTGGAGGGCGACGTCTCGGTCTCACGGGGCGGCGAGGACGTGCGGACGCTCGGGCCCGGCGACTTCTTCGGCGAGATCGCGCTCATCTGGGACTCCCCACGCCGGACGGCCACGGTCACGGCACGGACTCCGGTGCGGTTCTTCGTCCTCACCCGCCAGGCGTTCAAGAGCCTCATCGAGCACCACGCGGACATCGAGCGGCGCGTCCTCGACGCGCTCGAGGAGCGCGTGCACGCGAGCGCGACCTCCTCGGCCTAGGCGCGCCCGGCCGTCTCCTCTACCGGCGCCTCGCGCCCTCGGCCGAACCACCAGTTGACCTCGGCCCCGAGCACGAGGACGTTCGCCATCAGGTAGAGCCACACGAGCAGGAGCACGAGCCCGCCGTACGCCTGCAGCGCGATCAGCTCCTTCGAGAGCCGGACGAAGATCGGGAGCACCTGGAAGCTCGCCTGCAGGAGGAGCGCGGCGACGAGCGCCCCCGGAAACGTCTCCCGCCACGTCAGCGCGGCGTTCGTGAGCCGGTGGTAGAGGCCCCAGATGAGCGCGAAGAGGAGCGCCGTGGAGGCGAGCAGCGCGAAGACGTACGACAGCACTCCGCCCGCGACGCCGGCGCGCTCGGCGAGCTCGACCCCGAGCGACGAGATGACGAGCGCGATGAAGAGGAAGACGAGGAAGAGCGCGGTCAACACGAGGACGAGCGCCTTCTGGCGGACGAAGGAGCGGTTCGGGAGTCCGTAGACGATGTTGAAGGCGGACTCGAGCACGCTGAAGAAGCCGAGCGCCGCCCAGAGGAGTCCGACGCCGCCGATGATGGTGAGCTCGGTCGACTGCGCCTGCACCTCCTCGACGACGGCGAGGAGCCGGTCGACCGAGCTCTGCGGGAACGTCCGCCGCAGCTCCTCGATCAGGTAGCTCGATTCGTCCTGCTCGCCCGCCAGCCCGAGGAGCGCGAGGGCGAGGAAGAGGAGCGGCACGAACGCGAGGATCGCGAAGTAGGCGATCATCGCGGCCAGGTGGGTGCCGCGGTCCGCGAGGAACTTGTTGACGACCGGGTGCACGGAGCGGGGGCAGTGTAGGGATGTTAGGTTTGCCCGCCATGGATGCCGCCCAGGCGCTCGCCGATCTGACGGAGATCTCCTCGCAGATCGAGGCCGCCGTCCTCGCCTCGGCGGACGGTACGCCGGCCGCCTCGACGTTCACCGATGAGGCGCGCGGCAACGCGGTCGCCGGCGCCGCCGCGGAGCTTCTCCGCGCCGCGGAGGAGGCGGGGGGAGGCGGCGGCGAGGAGCTCGTCCAGCTGCAGGCGGCCGTGCCGGAGGGGTCCGTCTTCGTCGTCCGGGACGCGGAGCGCCTGGTGGCGGCCGTGACCGGTCCCGAGCCCACGGTCGGCCTCGTGTTCTACGACCTGAAGACGTGTCTCCGCATGGCGCGGGACGAGCCGGCCGGGAGCGAGCCGAAGGCGGCGGGCCGCACGGGCAAAGGGGAAGAGGGCGACGGCGACCGTGAAGGGTAGGCTCGCCACGACGCTCGTCGTCGCGGCCGGCTCGGTCGCCGGCGCGCTGTTCCTTCGCCGCCGGTCGGCGCGCAATCGCGAGCACGTGGACCTCTACTTCGCGGACGGCTCCATGGTCTCGTTCGCCGACGACTCTCCCGAGGCGGCGCGGCTTCTGCCCCTCGCCCGGCGGGTCCTCTCCGAGGCGCGATGACCGACGCCGAGCTCGCGAGGCTGATCCGCGAGCACGCCTACCTCGAAGGAGACTTCGTGCTCCGCTCGGGGCGCCGCTCGCGCTACTACCTGGACAAGTACCGCTTCGAGACGCGGCCGGACGTCCTCCGGGCCCTCGGCGACCGCCTGGCCGCCCGCGCTCGCGAGGCGGCCCCCGAGGCGCGGCGGCTTGCCGGCCCCGAGCTCGGCGCGGTCGTGCTCGCCGCCGCCGCGTCGCTCGCCGGCGGGCTTCCCTTCCTGATCGTGCGCAAGGAGGCGAAGGGCTACGGGACCGAGCGCCTCCTGGAGGGCGCGTACGACGAGGGCGAGGAGGTCTGCCTCGTCGAAGATGTCGTCACGTCGGGCGGAGCGGCCGCGCAGGCGGTTGACGCGCTGCGGGCCGCCGGCCTCGCCTGTCGGGCCGCCGTGTGCGTCGTCGACAGGGAGGAGGGCGGCGCGGACGCCCTGGCGCGCAAGGCCGTCCGGCTGCATGCGCTCTTCCGGGCGGACGAGGTCGCGAGCGCCTGAAATGGCCCGCAAACCCGCATGGTTGCTTGCTATCGGAGTGACCTGTTAGGGTGTCCGCCGATTTTCGGCAATGGCAAAGGACGGAAGGAGAGGGCAGTGACGAAAGCCGAGTTCATCGACAAGGTCGCGGACCGGAGCGGGCTCTCGAAGCGCGACGCGACCAGGGCCGTCGACGCGTTTCTCGACTCGATCACGGACGCGCTCAGGAACGGTGAGTCGGTCTCGTTCACGGGCTTCGGCAAGTTCTCGGCCCAGCAGCGTGCCGCGCGCCAGGGCGTGAACCCGCGCACCAAGGAGCGCGTGCAGATCCCGGCCGCGACGGTCCCGAAGTTCTCCGCAGGAAGCTCGCTCAAGCAGGCGCTCCGCTAGCACCGCCCCTCCTCCAGCCGATCGCAGACGAGGGCCGCCCGGCGGCCCTCGTCGTCTCTCGGGCGCGGCGAACGCGTGGCCTCGTGCGGTTGTCGCCGAACATACGTTCGCGTAGCATGCAGGGAGAATGCAGCTCGCGTTCGACGCCGCCGACCGCCTCGTCGAGCTGGTCGAGGAGCGCCGGGGTCCCGTCCCGGCCGAGGAAGCTGCGCGCGTCCTCTACGCCCTCGCGCATGCCCCGGCCGGCCTGGCGCGGAGCTTGCTCGACGACGTCGTCTCCGGAGACGCCCGGCTCGCGTGGAGCGGCCCTTGTGTCACGCTCGCGTCGCCTCCGGGCGCCGGCCTGCCGCTCGAGGCCGCCCGCTACGTCGTCGTCGACCTCGAGACGACCGGGCTGCGGCCCGCCCGGGCCGCCATCTGCGAGATCGGCGCCGTCCGCGTGGACGGCCTCCTTCCGGCGGGAACGTTCCAGACGCTCGTCGACCCCGGGCTGCCGCTCCCGCGCGCGGTCGCGGGCCTGACCGGCCTTCGCGACCGCGATCTCCGCGGCGCCGCGCCCGTCGAGGCCGCCGTCCGCCGCTTCGTCGCCTTCGCCGGCGAGGCGGTCATCGTCGCCCACAACGCCCGCTTCGACCTCGCCTTCCTCGACCGCGAGGTCGCCCGGCTGACCGGCCGCCGGATCGCCGCGCCTGTCGTCGACACGGTCGGGCTCGCGCGCCGGCTCCTCGCAGGCCGCTCGCGGCGCGCCGATCTCGCCTCGCTCGCGTACTTCTTCGGCACGTCCGTGCGGCCCTGCCACCGGGCGCTTCCGGACGCGCAGGCGACGGCTGAGATCTTCGTCGCGCTCGTCGGTCTCGCCCAGGAGCGCGGCGCGGAGACGGTGGCGGACGTCGTCGAGCTTGCGGCCCCTCGCCGCCGGCGAGTCTACGACAAGCGCTCGCTCGTCTTCGGGGCCCCGTCGTCCCCCGGCGTCTACGTCTTTCGCGACGCTCACGGCAACGCGCTCTACGTCGGGCGGGCGCGCGACCTCCGCGCCCGACTCCGCTCGTACTTCCGCTCCGAGCGCCAGCGCCCGGCCGTGGAGGCCGCCCTCGGGGCGGCCGCCCGCATCGAGTGGCGCGTGCTCGGCTCCGAGCTCGAGGCTGCGCTCGAAGAGCTCCGCCTGATTCGCGAGCTGCGGCCGCCCGCGAACTCGCGCGCGTCGCGGCCCGACCGCTACGTCTACCTGCGCCGGCGCGGCGACGATGTCGTCGTCTCGTCGCGCCCCGGGCCGCTCGGCCCGTTCCGCAGCCGGCGGCGCGCGACGCTCGCG
>DATAAQ010000055.1:0-19561 GCA_036260055.1 Gaiellaceae bacterium
GGCGGGCGTAGAGCTTGCGCACCGGCGGGTGCTTCTTGATCCGGTCGTACATCTTCGGCTGCGTGTAGGCCGGCTCGTCGGTCTCGTTGTGACCGAAGCGGCGGTAGCCGATCAGGTCGATCAGGGCGTCGCGGTTGAAGCGGTCGCGGAACGCCATCGCCAGCCGCACGGCGCACACGCACGCCTCGACGTCATCGGCGTTGACGTGGATGATCGGGATGTCGAACCCCTTCGCGAGATCCGACGAGTAGCGGGTCGATCGCGCTTCGGTCGGCTCGGTGGTGAACCCGACCTGGTTGTTGGCGATCAGGTGGAGCGTGCCGCCGGTCGTGTACCCCGCGAGCGCCTGGAGGTTGAGCGTCTCGGCGACGACGCCCTGGCCCGGGAAGGCGGCGTCGCCGTGGATGAGGACGGCGAGCGCGGAGCTCGGGTCGTGGCTCTCCTCGGCGGCGTCGTGGTCCGTCTGCAGCGCGCGCGTCTGGCCCTCGACGACCGGGTCGACGTACTCGAGGTGGCTCGGGTTCGCCGCGAGCGTGACGTGGAGGGCGCCGCTCGCGGTGCGGCGGACGCCGTCGGCGCCGTGGTGGTACTTGACGTCGCCGGAGCCGCCCTCCGGATCGGTGCCGACCGCCTCGAGCACGCGCTCTCCCTCGAACTCGCGCAGGATCGCGTCGTACGGCCGCCCGACGACGTGCGCGAGGACGTTCAGGCGGCCGCGGTGGGCCATTCCCAGGACGACCTCGCGGGCCCCGTCGGCGGCGGCGAGCTCGAACGCCTCGTCGAGCATCGGCACCATGACGTCCAGCCCCTCGATCGAGAACTGCTTCTGCCCGAGGAAGGCGCGCCGGAGGTAGCGCTCGAAGCCCTCCACGTCGGAGAGCCGGCGGAGCAGCGTCTTCTGCTCCTCGGCCGAGAGCGGCTGCCTGTAGCGGCCCGACTCGATCGCGTTGCGGAGCCAGACGCGCTGCTCGTGGCTCGAGATGTGCTCGATCTCGTACGCGAGCGTCCCGCAGTAGGTCTCCCGCAGCCGCGGGAGCGCGTCGGCGAGCGTCTCGCCCGAGACGTGGAGGCGGAGGACCCTGGCGGGGATCTGGCGCTGGAGCTCCGGCGTCAGGCGCGGCTCGAGCCGGTCGGGGTCGAGAGCGGGGTCGCCGATCGGCTCGCTCCCGAGCGGATCGAGGCGCGCCGCCAGATGACCATGGGTCCGGTGCGCCTTCACCAGGGACATGGCGGCCGCGACGCCGCCGAGGAGCTCGGCCGGGGGCGCCGCTGCGGGCGCCGCCGCGGCAGGAGCGCCGTTCCCGCCGTCGACGTCGCTCGGATGCAGCTCGCGCAGGCGGCGCACGAGCGGATGCGAGCCGACCAGGGCGCCGGGAGCCGCCTCGAAGAGCGCGCGCCACTCGGGATCGACCGCGCCGGGCGAGGTCAGGTACTCGGCGAACAGCTCCTGGACGAAGCCGGCGTTGAGATCGTCGAACTCTTCGGGTTCCACCCTCCTCCTGAGGATAGCGACTGCCCTCCGGGGGCTTTCGACCCGCTTCGGCGTCCGGTACGCTTTCCAAAATGAAGCGAAGCCGAACGGCCGACCCGTATCGCGACCTCGACGTCATCGACGCTCGCGGCCCCCGCTTCAACCAGGCGGTCGTCGGCTCGCTCGCGCTCGTCGCCTTCTTCACCGGCTGGTGGCCGCTGCTCGCGCTGCTCGCCGCGCAGCTCGGCGTCGGGCTCGTGCTGGGACGCCGCTGGTGTCTTCCCTGCCTCGCCTACTTCGAGCTCGTGCAACCGCTCCTCGGCGAAGGGCGCGTGGAGGACGCCCGGCCGCCGCGCTTCGCCAACGCCGTCGGCGCGAGCGTCCTCGCCGCCGCCTCGGCCGCTCACGCGGCCGGCTTCTCCACGCTCGGCTGGGCGCTGGGGCTCCTCGTCGCGGTCCTCGCGCTCCTCGCCGCGGCGACCGGCCTGTGCGCGGGCTGCGAGATCTACCGCCTCGGAGCCCGCCTGCGCGGCGTGCGCTCCCATCGCCTCGAACGCGTCGACCTCGGTGAGCTGGCCGCTCCCGCCGGCGGCGAGCTCGTGGTCGAGTTCGTGCATCCTCTCTGCACGGACTGCCGGACGCTCGAGGCGCGGCTCAGGGCGGAAGGGCGCCGCGTCGTCGCGGTCGACGTCTCGGCCCGGCCCGAGCTCGCACGCAAGTACGGGGTCGCGGTCGTGCCGACGGCCGTGAGCGTCACCGGCGACGGCGTCGTCGTCAGCCGGCTGGCGGGATGATCCGCAGGCCGGACGCGACCCGCGGCCGGCCGTCCACCTCGTAGACGACGTCGACGGAGTCGTTCGTCCGGTACGTGCCCGCGATACCGAGGAACATGCTGGCCCACCGGACGAGCCCGAGCCGCCCCTCGCGGGCGAGCGGGCGGGCAAACCGCAGCTCGCGCCCGGCGACCGCGTAGTCGCGACCGGCCTCCTGGCGGACGCCGTTGACGAAGACCTCGAACGGCTCCGTGACCTCGGGCGGGAGCGGCACGGTCCACGCCTCCTCCATCCCGGCGGAGCGTAGACGACGGTGAGGGGGTCCATGGGGGAACCGGGGCTCCCCCATGCACACTCCCCTCGGCGCGCGAAAACCTCTCCCGGCTTCCGACGATCGCGAACGAGGTAGCTCGTTCCTTTCCAACTGAACCACAGTTCGGGGGATTTGCAACTCCCCAGAATGGGTGACATTCGCAGCGAGCCCCCGCCCACGAGGCGCCGCGTAGAATCGCAGCGCCCGATGCGGAGGAAGGCCGTCGCTCTTGCCGTGCCCGCGTGCGTCGTCGCGCTCGCGGCCACGCCGTTGGCGCTCGCGGGCCCAGGTGGGATCTCGCCGCCCGACGCGAAGACCTCGAGCGGGGAGGCGATCAACCAGCTCTACTGGTTCGTCTTCGCCATCTGCGCCGTCGTCTTCGTCCTCGTCGAGGCCGCGCTGGTTCTCTTCGTCATCCGCTTCCGCCGGCGGCGTGCGACGGCCGCGGATGCCGAAGGCCCGCAGATCCACGGGAACACGCGGCTCGAGATCATCTGGACGATCATCCCTGCGCTCATCCTCGTGGCGGTCGCCGTCGTCGTCTTCATCCGCGTACCGACCGTCGAGGCGACGGACGGAAGCGAGCGGGGGGAAGCGCTCGCCATCCGCGTCGAGGCGCACCAGTTCTACTGGCAGTACGAGTACCCCGACGGCGTCGTCTCGGTCGACCGGCTCGTCCTCCCGGTCGGCGAGCTCGTCGAGCTCCGGATCACCTCGTTCGACGTCGAGCACTCGTGGTGGGTGCCCGAGCTGACCGGCAAGCGGGACGCGATCCCCGGCCGGACGACGACCCTCCGCTTCCGGCCGACGGAGGAGGGCACCTTCGAGGGCAAGTGCGCCGAGCTCTGCGGGGCGCTCCACCCCGTCATGCCCACGGACGTCGAGGTCGTCTCGGCGGCCGCCTACGAGCGCTGGCTCTCGGAGCAGGCGGATCAGCGGTCGGGCGAGGCCCGTGCCGCGCTCGGACGGGCGACGTGGGAGGGCGTGTGTGCCGACTGCCACGGTGCCGAGGGGGAGGGCGACTACGGACCGGCGATCGCCCGCAGCGGAACGCTGACGAACCGCGAGGCGATGGCCGAGCTCGTCCGGAACGGACAGAACACGCCCGATACCGAGGGTTACATGCCCCCTGTCGGCCTCGGCTGGCCGGCCTTCCAGCTGGACGCGCTCATCGCCTACATCGAGTCGACCCCGGCCCTCGCGCCCGAAGGCGGCCAGGATGGCGGTTAGGACCGAGACGCTCGCCCCGACGTGGCGCGAAGGCCGCGTCATGAGCTGGATCACGACCGTCGACCACAAGCGGATCGGGATCCTCTATCTCGTCACCTCGTTCGGGTTCTTCTTCGCGGCCGGGATCATGGCGCTCCTGATGCGCGGCCAGCTCGCGCAGGCCGACAGCGGAATCCTGACGCGCGACGCGTACAACGCGGTCGTCACCGTCCACGGGACCACCATGGTCTTCCTCTTCGTGGTGCCGGTCCTCGCGGGGTTCGGGAACTACGTCGTTCCCCTCATGATCGGCGCGCGCGACATGGCGTTCCCGCGCCTGAACGCGCTCTCCTACTGGCTCTTCCTCCTCGGCGGCCTCGTCATCATCGGCAGCTTCGTCCCGGGCGCCCCGAACGCGGGCTGGACCTCGTATCCGCCGCTCTCGAGCGAGACGTACAGCCCGAGCATCGGCCAGGACCTCTGGATCCTCGGGCTCCACCTGACGTCGCTCTCGTCGATCGCGGGCGCGATCAACTTCATCGTCACGATCCACAACATGCGGGCGCCGGGGATGACGTGGATGCGCATCCCGCTCTTCACGTGGGCGATCGAGGCGTACGCGGTCCTGCTCCTCCTAGCCTTGCCGACGATCTCGGCGGCGGTGACGCTGCTCCTCCTCGACCGCCAGGCCGGAACGGACTTCTTCGCCGCGGAGAACGACGGACCCGTTCTCTGGCAGCACATGTTCTGGTTCTTCGGCCACCCCGAGGTCTACATCATGGTGCTGCCGGTGATGGGGATGCTCTCGGAGATCATCCCCGTCTTCTCGCGCAAGCCGATCTTCGGCTACAAGGCGATCGCGTTCTCGACGATCGGGATCGCCTTCGCGAGCATGCTCGTCTGGGCGCACCACATGTTCACCGTCGGCATGCCGGACTTCCTGCAGGGCTGGTTCATGCTGACGTCGTTCTCGGTGGCCGTCCCGACCGCGATCAAGATCTTCAACTGGCTCGCGACGCTCTGGCGCGGCCACCTCTGGTTCCGCGCGCCGCTCCTCTTCTGCCTCGGCTTCATCGCGCTCTTCACCATGGGCGGTCTCTCCGGGATCATCCTCGCCACCTACCCCGTCGACTACCAGGCGCACGACACGTACTACGTCGTCGCCCACATGCACTACGTCCTCTTCGGCGGCTCCGTCTTCGGGATCTTCGCCGGGACGTACTACTGGTTCCCAAAGATCACCGGGCGGATGTACGACGAGCGCCTGGCGCAGGTTCACTTCTGGCTCCTGTTCATCGGGTTCAACGCCGCCTTCCTCCCCCACCACATGCTCGGGCTCATGGGCATGCAGAGGCGGATCTACACGTACGAGCGCGAGGGGCTCTTCGAGTGGTACAACCTCGTCTCGAGCGTCGGCAGCCTCGTCATGGCCGTCGCCATCCTCGTCTTCGTCTGGAACGCGGCCAAGAGCTGGCGCAGCGGGCCGCGCGTCGGGAACGACCCGTGGCGGTCCGACACGCTCGAGTGGTACGCGACCTCGCCGCCGCCCCCGCACAACTTCGAGCGAGTGCCCTACGTCTCGAGCGCGCGCCCTCTTCGGGACCTGCGCCTGCGCCTGCAGGAGCGACGCGCGTGACGGCCGGGCCGTGGCTGCGCCTCACGTCGCTCGCCGCCGCCGCGGGCGTGGCCGCGGTCGTCGCCACCGGCGAGTGGGGGCTCGCCCACGACGTCGCGGCGCATGTCACCGTCGCGCTCCTCGCGGCGGTCGTCCTGGCGGCGCGACTCGCGCACCGGGTTCTGCTCGTCCCTGCGGGAGCGGCGTTCGGGCTCTTCGGGCTCGCCGGGCTCTCGGCCCTCGCCGGCGCGCCCGCCGGGCTCCACCTGGCGCTCGGCGGGCTTGCGCTCGCCGCGGCGGCGACGGCCGTCGGCCTCGCCTTCCGCGCCGGCGCGACCGCCCCGGTGGGATCCTGGCGCGACTACGTCACGCTCACGAAGCCCCGGATCATGGTGCTCCTGCTCGTGACCGGCGCGGGCGGGATGGTCGTCGGCGCGGGCGGCCTTCCCTCGCCGGGCCTGGTGCTTGCGACGCTCGGCGGGCTCGCGCTCGCCTGCGGAGGCGCGAGCGCGCTCAACCACGTGCTCGACCGGGACATCGACATCCACATGCGGCGCACCGCCCGGCGGCCGGTTGCGGCCGGCCGCGTCGCGCCCGAGCGGGCCCTCGAGTTCGGGCTCGCGCTCTCGGCGTTCTCCTTCGTCGTCCTCACGAGCTTCGTGAACGTCCTCGCGGCGCTGCTCGCGCTCGCCGGCAACCTCTTCTACGTCCTCGTGTACACCAGCTGGCTGAAGCGCTCGACGCCGCAGAACATCGTCATCGGCGGGGCCGCGGGCGCGGTGCCTCCGCTCGTCGGCTGGGCGGCCGCCACCGGCGACCTGACGGTGCCGGCCCTGCTCCTCTTCCTCATCGTCTTCTTCTGGACGCCCCCGCACTTCTGGGCGCTCGCCCTCCTGATCAAGCGCGACTACGCCGAGGCCGGCGTGCCGATGCTCCCCGTCGTGCGAGGCGAGCGGGAGACCGCGCGGGCGATCGTGCGCTACTCCGTCGTCCTCGTGGCGATCACGCTCCTGCCGGTCGCGTGGCGGGCGCTCGGCGCCGTGTACCTCGGGGCCGCGGTCGCGCTCGGGGTCGCCTTCCTCTGGCTCGCCGTCGCCCTCGCGCGCGAGACGACGCCCCGGCGGGCCCGGCGGCTCTTCGGCTACTCGCTCGCCTACCTCGCGCTCCTCTTCGTCGCGATGGCCGTCGACCCGGTCGTGCTCGGCTAGATGGATCCCGAGGTCTCCCGCCGCAACATGCGCCTCGGGTTCGTGCTGCTCGCGCTCGTGCTCGTCCTCTTCGCCGGGTCGATCGTGGTCGCGGTGATCTACAACGCGCTCGCTTAACGCGTTCCTCGCCGTCGCGGACGACCCGCCCGACGGCGTCCGGCTCGGCGTCAAGGACCTCTTCGACACGTCCGGCCTGACGACGACGTACGGGTCGGCGATCTTCCGCGAGCACGTCCCCGAGCGGACGGCGGCGGCCGTGCGACGGCTCGAGGAGGCCGGCTACGTCGTCGTCGGCAAGACGAACCTGCACGAGTTCGCCTACGGGATCACGTCGGAGAACGAGCACTTCGGCGACGTCGTCAACCCGCTCGATCCCGGGCGCATCCCGGGCGGCTCGAGCGGCGGCTCCGCGGCCGCCCTCGCGGAGGGGCTCTGCGACGTCGCGCTCGGGACCGACAGCGCGGGATCGATCCGCCTGCCGGCCGCCTGCTGCGGGGTCGTCGGGTTCAAGCCCACGCACGGGCTC
Organism: Gaiellaceae bacterium; assembly: GCA_036260055.1. Lineage (GTDB taxonomy): Bacteria > Actinomycetota > Thermoleophilia > Gaiellales > Gaiellaceae > DASQWP01. Next base: position 7,116 of record DATAAQ010000055.1, read on the forward strand.
GCGCCGACGGACGGCGTCTTCCCGCTCGCGCCGAGCTTCGACACGGCCGGCCCGATGGCCACGTCCGTCGCCGCGTGCCGGGAGATGATGGAGGCCCTCGGGCTCGCCGAGCCTGCGGCTCCGCTCGAGTCCCTCGAGGAGGTCACGGTGGCGGTCGCCTGGACGGACGGCGCGGAGCCGCTCGTCCGCGAGCGCGTCGAGGGTGCCGCCGCGCTCTTCCCACGCCGCCGGCGGGTCGACTTCCCGTTCCCGGAGCTTTTCTCCCCCGCTTTCCAGCGGGAGGTGGCGGACGTCCACCGCGAGCTCTTCGCCGAGCACCGCGACCTCTACGGGACGAACGTGCGGACGAAGGTCGAGCGCTGCCTCGCCGTCACCGACGACGAGGTGGAGGCCTCACGCGCGGCCCGCGAGGCGTATCGCGGGCGCGCGCTCGACGCGCTCGGGGACGCCGACCTCCTCTTGACGCCGACGATGGCGTTCGTCGCACCTCCGACCGGGGTGGGCGACCTCGTCCTCCGCGAAGACGTGATCCGCCTGACGTCGCCCTTGAGCTCGCTCGGGTGGCCGGCGCTCGCGCTCCCGTGCGGGCCGGCGGAGCACGGCCTCCCGGCGTCGGTTCAGCTCGCCGGACGGCCGGGCGCGGACGCCCTCGTCCTCGCGGCGGGGGCGGCGCTCGAGACCGCGCTCGCCTGACGGACCTGCCGGTGAGACGCGAGCTAGGGCGCGGCGGCCTCGTCGGCGAGGACGACCGTCTCCGCGGCGCGCACCCGGGCGGCGGGCAGCGACTCGTCGCCGGCGAGGACGCGGGCCAGGATCGCGCGCTTCCGCTCGCCGGCGACGAGGAACACGGCGAGCGGCTGCGCGTTCAGGTACGCGAGCGAGAACGAGAGGCGCGGGTGCGGCGGCGGCATCCCCGGCTCGGGGACGCGCACGACCGGCCCCGGATCGGCGAGCTCGTCGTCGTGGCCGGGATACAGCGAGGCGACGTGCCCGTCGGCGCCGAGCCCGAGGAGGACGAGGTCGAGGCGCGCGGGCAGGGCGACCTCCGCGAAGCGGAGCGGGTGGATCTGCGCCTCGGGAATCGGCACGCGGGAGAGGAGCGCCTCGCGCGCGAGGCGCTCGTTCGAGTCCTCGTGCTCGGGCGGGACCAGCCGCTCGTCGCTCCACCAGACCTCCCACGAGGCCCAGTCGAGCTCGAGGCGGGCGAGCTCCTCGTAGACCGCGCGGACGGAGGAGCCGCCCGTCAGGGCGACCCGGAAGGCGTCACGGCCGGCCGCCCGCCCGGCGATCCAGGCCGCGGCGCCGGTGGCTAGCTCGGGGTAGACGCGAAGCTCCGTACGGCTTCCTCGTAGATCCGGTCGCGCCCGAACTCCTCGAGCTGTCGGAGAGGAGGTCGCTCGCCGTCTTCGGCTCGATGCGGCCCGGTTCGGCCTCCCGGCCGTCGACCTCGACGAGCTCGATCTCCCCGGCCGGCTCGTGCTCGAGCTCGACGCCCCGCGAGAGCCGGGCGCCGAGCCAGCCGCAGAGGAGCAGCGCCTCGGCCTCGGGCCCGGCGACGCGCAGGCGCGAGGCCGTCCGGACGTCGGGCCACAGCGAGGCGACCGCGAGCCGCCACGGTCGCGTGCGCGCCCACGCGATGTCCGAGACGGCGATCCGGTCGAGCAGGTCGGCGAGCCGGGCGAACGCGGGGCCCGGATGCTGCCACTCGCGCGAGTCGACGACGAGCCGGTCGGCGACCTCGACGAGCTGCTCGAGCGGCGGCTCGCCGAAGGCCGGCGGCCCGCGCCAGCGGAGGAACACGGGCAGGTCGGAGACGAGGAGCGGCACGACGACGCTCGCCGGCGCGCCCGCCCGCCGTCCGCAGAGCCGCAGGGCGATGACCTCGGAGCAGACCTCCCGCTCCTCGCCGCCGCGGACGAAGCAGCGGAGGTCGACGTCGCCGTCGAGCCGGTCCTCCGGCTCGTCCGGCCGGGGGAAGAGCAGGATCGTGCGCGAGGGGTGGCGCTCGGCGAGGCCCGCCAGCGTCTCCGTCGCCGCCTCCTCCCAGCGCTCGGGGACCCAGGCCACGTGCGTCATCACGCTCGTACGGAGGCGAGGGGAGTGCCCCGGGTCCGTCGAGGCGTCGCGCAGCCGCGCCAGCTCGCGCTCGATTCCCCGCACGGTGACGCCCGCGGTCACGTCAGTGCCTGCGCCACGAGCGGCCGTCGCGGTGGAGGAGCTCGGCCGCGGCCGCCGGCCCCCAGGACCCGGCCGCGTAGTTGGGGAACCGCGGCCGGTCGCGCTTCCAGGGCGCCACCATGGCGTCCACGAGCGCCCACTGCTCCTCCACCTCGTCCGCACGGGTGAAGAGCGTCGCGTCCCCGAGCAGGCAGTCGAGGATGAGCCGCTCGTACGCCTCGGGCAGGCCGACGCGGAACGAGCCGCCGTAGAGGAAGTCCATGTGCACGGTGCGGATCGTCAGGCCCTGACCGGGAACCTTCGCCCCGATGGCGAGCGAGACGCCCTCGTCGGGCTGCACGTGCACGAGGAGCACGTTCGGGCGCAGGCCCTCGCCCGCGTCGACCTCGAACGGCGGGTGCGGCGCCCGCTTGAACTGGATCGCGATCGTCGTCTCCCGCCGCGGCAGCCGCTTGCCCGTGCGGATGTAGAAGGGGGTGTCGGCCCAGCGCCAGTTGTCCACGAAGAGCTTCGCAGCGACGTACGTCTCGGTCGCCGAGTCGGGCTCGACCCCGTCCTCCTCCCGGTACGCGGGCACCTCTTCGCCGTCGACGTAGCCCGGCCCGTACTGCCCCCGGACGACGTGCTTCGGCCCCGGCGTGTGCGTCGCCCGAAGAACCTTCACCTTCTCGTTGCGGACCGAGTCCGCGGTGAAGTCGATCGGCGGCTCCATCGCCGTGAGCGCGACGAGCTGGAGGAGGTGGTTTTGGACGATGTCGCGAATCGCGCCCGCCTCCTCGTAGAAGCCGGCGCGGCCCTCGATGCCGAGCGACTCGGCCACGGTGATCTGGACGTGATCGACGAACTGGCGGTTCCAGATCGGCTCGAAGATCCCGTTGGCGAAGCGCAGGACGAGCATGTTCTGGACCGTCTCCTTGCCCAGGTAGTGGTCGATGCGGAAGATCTCGCTCTCGTCGAAGTAGGCGCGCACGATCTCGTTCAGCCGTCGCGCGCTCTCGAGGTCGCGGCCGAACGGCTTCTCGACGATGAGCCGCGTCCAGCCGCCGGTCGCGCGGAGCGGGCCGATCTGGACGACGATCGGCTCGATCGCCGTCGGGGGGACGGCGAGGTAGTAGACCCGGTTGCCGGCCGTGCCGCGCGTCTCGTCGACCTCGTTCAGGCAGGCGACCACCTCGCGGTCCTCCTGCTCGTCGACGAGGTCCGCGCAGACGTAGCGCATCCCGGCCGCGAGCGCGTCCCAGACGTCGGTGCGGAGCTCGTCGCGCCCGTGCTCGGCGACCGCCTCGCGCATCCGCTCCCGGAACTCGTCCGTCGACATCGGCGTCCGGGCCACGCCCACGACCGCGAACTGCTCCGGGAGGAGGTTGCGGAAGGCGAGCGCGTAGAGGGCGGGGAAGAGCTTGCGGTGCGTCAGGTCGCCCGACGCGCCGAAGATCGTGAGCGCGCAGGGCTCCGGCGTCCGCCGGGCGCGCAGCCCGGCGAGCAGCGGGTTCTCAGCGAGCTCGGTCACCGGCCTCGGCCGCCGCCTGCACGGCGTGGCCGCCGAACTGGTTGCGGAGGGCGGCGTTCACCTTCGCGGCGAACGACTCGTCCTGCCGGGAAGAGAAGCGGGCGAACAGCGCGAGCGCGATCGCGGGGACGGGCACGGCCGCCTCGATGGCCTCGTGCACCGTCCACCGCCCCTCGCCCGAGTCCTGGACGTAGCCCCTGATCGACTCGAGGCCGGGATCCTGCTCGAACGCACGCTCGAGCAGCTCGAGCAGCCAGCCGCGGACGACCGAGCCGTGCTGCCAGAGCGCTGCGATCTGCCGGAGGTCGAGGTCGAAGTCGGGAATGCCGTTCAGGAGCTCGAACCCCTCCGCGTACGCCTGCATGAGGCCGTACTCGATCCCGTTGTGCACCATCTTCACGAAGTGCCCTGCCCCCGAGGGCCCCACGTGGGCGTAGCCTCCCTCGGGCGCCAGGCTCCGGAGGACGGGCTCGACGGCGCGGAACGGCTCCTCCTCGCCGCCCACCATGACGCAGTAGCCCTCGGCCAGGCCCCAGATGCCGCCGGAGACCCCGGCGTCGAGGAAGAAGACGCCCTTCTCCTTGGCCTGCACGGCTCGGCGCTGCGAGTCCCGGAAGTTCGAGTTGCCCCCGTCCACGATGGTGTCGCCGTCCTCGAGCAGCGGGAGGAGGTTCTGCACCGTGTGCGCGGTCGGGTCGCCGGCCGGGATCATGAGCCAGACGACGCGGGGCTGCTCGAGCCGCGTCGCGAGCTCGACGAGCGAGTCGGCCGTCCGCTCGGGCGCCGTCCGCGCGTACGTCTCCACCTCGTGCCCGTCGCGGCGCAGACGCTCGGCCATGTTGCCTCCCATGCGGCCGAGGCCCACCATGCCCAGCTTCATAGATCCTCCAGTCTCACGCGGACGATCGGCCGGCCCCGCCCCTCGAGAGCGGTGAAGTCGCCGGCCATCTGGGCGGCGAGGAGCGTGCCGAACGTGAAGTCCCGGCCCGGGACGGCGACGTCCTCCGACCACTCGTCGTAGACCTGGACGAAGCGGCCGGTCGGCGGTCCGCCCTTGTGCAGCTGGCCGGTCGAGTGCAGGTAGCGGGGCCCGAGGCCCACGGTCACGACGCAGCCCGTCTCGCGCGCCCTCGTGACGAGCGGCGCGAGCTCGCCCTCCCGGGCGGGGTCGACGAACGCCTGGACCGCGACGTAGTCGCCCGGCTCGGCGCCGGCGAGAAGCGCGTCGAGCGATCCCGCCGCGGTCGCGGGGTCGCCGCCCCCCGCGGAGAGGATCTCGCCGGTGCGGTCCTTCGCCTCCTGCACGTTCGGCTGGTCGAACGGGTTCACCGCGAGGAGCGAGCCGGCGACCGCGGTCGCGAACTCCCAGCGGTAGAACTCGGCACCGAGCTCCGAAGGCTCTCCGGCGTGCACGGCATGGGCCTGGCGATCGGCGCCCTCGGACGACTCGCCCGGCGCGGGCACGAGGCCCTTCCCGTCCTTGCCGGTCGATTCCGCGAGGAGCTGCTCGAGCCACAGCCCGAAGCCGTCCGCCTCGGGGACGACGACCTTGTCGCGGCCGTCGTGCCAGGCCCGGCCGAGAGCGAGCCCGAGCTCGAGACCGGGGCTCTCGACGCCGCGGCAGGCCTCGAGCATCTCGGCGGAGCGCTCGAGGAGGGCCTCGACGTCGACGCCCGTGAGCGCGGCGGGGACCAGCCCGAAGACGGAGAGCGCCGAGTAGCGCCCGCCGATCGTCGGCTCGCCGTGGAAGACGGCCCGGAAGCCGCGCTCCTCCGCGAGCGCCTCGAGCTCCGAGCCCGGGTCCGTGATGGCCGCGAACTGCTCCCCCCGGCCGCCGGCCGCCTGCCAGAAGAGGTCGAGGTGGCAGCGCGTCTCGAGCGTCGTCCCCGACTTCGACGCCACGAGGAAGAGCGTGCGCTCGAGATCGAGGCCGTCGGCGAGCCGCCGCACGGCTGCCGGGTGGGTCGTGTCGAGGACGTGGAAGCGGTCGGCCGCGGCCGCGCGGCGCAGGACCTCCGGCGCGAGACTCGACCCGCCCATCCCGAGGAGGAGGACGTCGGCGAGCCCGGAGACCGACTCGACGAACGAGAGCAGGTCGGGAAGACGCTCCTGCATCCGGAGCGGCTCGTCGAGCCAGCCCAGCCACTCGCCCTCGTCGCGACCTGTCCAGAGCGTCGCGTCGCGGGCCCAGAGACGCTCGACCAGCTCGGCGGTCTCGACCGAGGCCACGGGCGCCTACGCGGCGACCAGCTCGCCCGACTTCGCCCGGATCCCCTCGAGGAGCTCGGAGAACGAGTCGGCGAACTTCTCGACGCCTTCCCGCTCCAGCGTGCGCGTGACGTCGTCGTAGTCGATCCCCGCCTGCGCGAATCGCTCGAAGACCTGCTGCGCCTCGTCGATTCCCTGCTCGAGCGTCGCCGCGACCTCGCCGTGGTCCTGGAACGCGCGGATGGTCTCCTCGGGCATCGTGTTCACCGTCTGGGGACCGATCAGCTCCTCGACGTAGAGGACGTCCCGGTACTCGGGGTTCTTCGTCGAGGTCGACGCCCAGAGGCAGCGCTGCGCCGACGCGCCCGCCGCCGCCAGCGCGTCCCAGCGCTCCCCGGCGAAGATCTCCTTGTAGCGCACGTACGCGAGCTTCGCGTTCGCCACGGCGAGCGTTCCCTTGAGCTCGCCGGGCCCGCCGGTCTCGTCCAGCCGCCTGTCCGCCTCGGTATCCACGCGCGACACGAAGAAGCTCGCCACCGAGGCGACGGTGCTCGGGTCGCCGCCGCTCTCGACGAGGCGCTCGAGCCCGCGGATGTAGGCCTCGGCCACCTCGGCGTAGCGCTCCAGCGAGAAGATGAGCGTGACGTTGATGGAGCGCCCGCGCGAGATCATCTCCTCGATCGCGGGCAGCCCCTCCTTCGTCGCGGGGATCTTGACGAAGAGGTTCGGACGGTCGATCAGCTCGTGGAGGCGCTGCGCCTCGGCGACGGTCGCCTCCGTGTCGTACGCGAGGTTGGGATCGACCTCGAGGGAGACGTAGCCGTCGCGGCCGCCGCCCTCGTCCCAGACGCGGCGGAGGAGGTCGAGCGCGTCGCCCACGTCCGTGGCCGCGAGGCGGATGAAGATCTCCTTCGGGTCGCGCTCCTCGCGAAGGACGTCGCGCAGCTGCTCGTCGTACGCGTCGCCCGCCGCGATCGCCTTCTGGAAGATCGTAGGGTTCGACGTGACGCCGACGAGGGCGTCCTCCCGCATCATCCGCTCCAGCTCGCCGCTGCGGAGCATGTTGCGGGAGAGGAAGTCGATCCAGACGCTCTGGCCGTGCTCGCTGAGCTCGTGCAAACGGGACTTAGCCATGCCTCATCCCTTCCATGTCTTCGATTTTCTCCAACCTCTTCACGTAACGCTCGCCGCCGTCGAATTGTGCCTGCAGGAAGGCGCGGACGAGGTCGGCCGCCAGCTCGGGGCCGACCACCTCCGAGCCGAGGCAGAGGACGTTCATGTCGTCGTGCTCGACGCCCTGGTGGGCCGAGTAGGCGTCGTGGCAGACGGCGGCGCGGATGCCGGGGAGCTTGTTGGCGGCTACGGAGGCGCCGACGCCCGATCCGCAGACGAGCACCGCCCGTTCGGCCCGCCCGTCGAGAACGGCCTCCCCGGTCTCCCGGGCCTTGTCGGGGTAGTCGATCCTCGGCTCCGCCCGGTCGGTTCCGAGATCGACGAGCTCGTGCCCGAGCTCGACGATCGCGTCGCACACGCGGGCCCGGATCTTCACCCCACGGTGGTCGAAGGCGACTGCGACGCGCACCGAGCGGGTACGTTACCCGCATGACCGAGCACGAGCGCCGGCGCGAGCTGGGGCAGCAGCTCCGGGTCGACTCCATCCGCGCGAGCGCCGTGACGAAGTCAGGCCATCCGACGTCGTCCATGTCGGCGGCCGACCTCATGGCTGTCCTCCTCGACGGCTACCTCCGCTACGACTTTGCCGAGCCGGACAACCCCGCCAACGACCACCTCGTCTTCTCCAAGGGTCACGCCTCACCGCTCCTCTACGCGCTCTACAAGGCAGCGGGAGCGATCAGCGACGAGGAGCTTCTCACCTTCCGGGCGTTCGGTAGCCGGCTGGAGGGACACCCGACGCCCGTGCTCCCGTGGGTCGACGTCGCCACCGGGTCGCTCGGGCAGGGCCTCCCCATCGCGGTCGGCATCGCCCTCGCCGGCAAGCGACTCGACCGCGTCCCCTACCGCGTCTGGACGCTCTGCGGCGACAGCGAGATGGCCGAGGGCTCGATGTGGGAGGCGTTCGAGCACGCCGCCTTCCTGGAGCTCGACAACCTGACCGCGATCGTCGACGTCAACCGGCTCGGCCAGCGCGGCGAGACGATGCACGGGTGGGACCTCGACTCGTACGCGTCCCGGGCGCGCGCCTGCGGCTGGCACGCGATCACGATCGACGGGCACGACGTCGAGGCGATCGACCGCGCGTACGCGGAGGCGGTCGCGACGGGCGGTAGACCGACGGTCGTCGTCGCGAAGACGCTGAAGGGCAAGGGGGTCGCCGCGGTCGAGAACAAGGGCGGCGCCCACGGGAAGGCGCTCGACGACCCCGAAGGCTCGATCGCCGAGCTCGGCGGCGTCCGCGACATCCGCGTCGAGATCGGCCGGCCGGAGGGGCGCGGCGAGCCGCACCGGTTCCCTGCCGGCCCGCTCGAGCTTCCGCGCTACGAGGTGGGCGCCGAGGTCGCCACTCGCAAGGCCTACGGCGACGCGCTCGCCGCGCTCGGCGCGGCCGACGGAGCGGTCGTCGCGCTCGACGGCGAGGTGTCGAACTCGACGTACGCCGAGATCTTCGCGGAGGCCCACCCCGAGCGGTACTTCGAGATGTACATCGCCGAGCAGCAGATGGCGGCCGCCGCGGTCGGCCTCCAGGTGCGGGGCTGGAAGCCGTTCGCCTCGACGTTTGCCGCCTTCTGGACGCGCGCATACGACTTCGTCCGGATGGCGTCCGTGAGCCGGGCGAGCGTCCGCTTCTGCGGCTCGCACGCCGGCGTCTCGATCGGCGAGGACGGGCCCTCGCAGATGGGCCTCGAGGATCTGGCCGCGTTCCGCGCCGTGAGCGGCAGCACCGTGCTCTACCCCTGCGACGGGAACCAGACAGCCAGGCTCGTCGCGGCCATGGCCGACCGCGAGGGAATCGTCTACCTGCGGACGACGCGCGCGGCCTCGCCCGTCCTCTACGGGCCCGACGAGGAGTTCCCGATCGGCGGGAGCCGCGTCCTCCGCTCGTCGGACGACGACGAGGTCGCGATCGTCGCGGCCGGCATCACCGTCCACGAGGCGCTCGCCGCGGCCGACGCGCTCGCCGAGGAGGGCATCGCGGCGCGGGTCGTCGACTGCTACTCCGTCAAGCCGCTCGACGCCGCCACGCTGCGGGCGGCCGCGGACGCGACGGGCGGCCGCGTCGTCACCGTCGAGGACCACTGGCCGGAAGGCGGCCTCGGGGAGGCCGTGCTCGCCGCGCTCGCCGGCGCCGAGGAGCCCGCTCGCGTGACGGTGCTCGCGGTCTCGGGGATGCCGGGCTCCGGAAAGCCCGCCGAGCTCCTCGCCGCCGCCGGCATCGACGCCGAGCACATCGCCGCTGCGGCGCGCTCCGTCGTGCGCGCGCCGGCCTGGGCGGTTCACGAGCCGTAGCGAAGCTGCGACGATAGGCCCATGGCCGTCGTCGTCGCCTCCAATCTGCGCAAGGAGATCGCGGGCGAGCCGCTCTTCGACGGCGTCTCCTTCAAGGTGGAGCGCCGCGACCGTCTCGCCCTCTCCGGCCCGAACGGGGCGGGGAAGACGACCCTCCTGCGCATGCTGACGGGCGAGCTCGGGGCCGACGGCGGCGAGCTCGCGCGGGAGAAGGGCACGCGGGTCGCGCTCCACGACCAGCGGCCGCCGCTGGAGCGTGCGCTCACGCTCCGGGAGTACGTCGTCGACGGCGCCCGCGACCTCGTCTCCGCGGAGCACGAGCTCCGCCGGCTCGAGGAGGCGATGGCGGCCGGCGACCACCGGCCGGAGACGCTGGCGGGCTACGGACGGGCGCAGGCGCGGCTCGAGCACGCGGGCGGCTACGCGTGGCGGGAGCACGCCGCCGGCGTCGTCCGCGGGCTCGGCTTCGCCGACGGCGACCTCGACCGCCGCCTCGCCACCTTCTCGGGAGGCGAGCTCACCCGCGCCTCGCTTGCGCGGGCGCTGGCCGGCGACCCCGACCTCCTCCTGCTCGACGAGCCGACGAACCACCTCGACGTCGGCAGCATCGAGTGGCTCGAGGCCGAGCTCACCTCTCTCGACGCCGCCGTGATCCTCGTCGCGCACGACCGCTGGTTCCTGGAGGCGGCGACGAACGCGACCCTCGAGCTAGAGGCCGGGCGGGCGACCTACTTTCGCGGGCCGTGGCATGCGTGGCGGCGAGAGAAGGCCGAGCGGGCGCTCCATGCGCAGAGGACCGCCGAGCGCATCTCCGGCGACATCGAGCGGCTCGAGCGCTTCGTCGCCCGCTTCCGCTACAAGAAGACGAAGGCCAGGCAGGCGCAGGCGAAGCTGACGCAGATTGCGCGCCTGGAGGCGGAGCGGCGCGAGGCCGCCGGCGAGCACGGACTCCTCACCCGCCGCTCGCGCCGTCTCGGGTTCGACTTCCTCGAGCCGCCGCGGAGCGGTCGGGTCGTCCTCGAGGTCGAGGATGCGACCGTCACCGCGGGCAGCCGCGAGCTCCTCCGCGGCGTGTCGTTCGCGCTCGAGCGGGGAGAGCACGCGGCGCTCGTGGGGCCGAACGGAAGCGGCAAGACGACGCTCCTCGAGGAGGTCGTGGCGGGCCGGCACAAGCTCGGCTACGGCGTCGAGGTCGGTTACTTCCCGCAGCAGGAGGTCCACCTGGACGAGCGCGGCTCCGTGCTCGACTGCGCACAGGTGATGACGGGCCTCAACCGCCCGAAGGCGCAGGCGCTGCTCGGCCGCTTCCTCTTCTCGGGCTGGGAGGCGCACGAGAAGCCCGTCACCGCGCTCTCGGGCGGCGAGCGCCGCCGCCTCGCGCTCGCCGTCCTCGTCGCCTCGGGGGCGAACTTCCTCCTCCTCGACGAGCCGACGAACCACCTCGACCTCGAGAGCCGCGAGGCGCTCGAGGCGGCGCTCGAGGCCTTCCCGGGAACCGTGCTCCTCGTCTCGCACGACCGCGCCCTGCTGGACGCGATCGCGGAGAAGACGTTCGCGCTGGAGGACGGCACCCTCCGAGCCTACGACGGCGGCTGGGCCGACTACGTCCGCGCGCGCGAGGCGCGCTCCGCGCCCGCCGAGGTCCCGACGCGAAAGCCGCCCAGGCGGACGCCGCCGCAACCCGCGCAGAGCGGGCCGGACCCGGTCCGCGAGATCGAGACCCGCATCGAGGCGCAGGAGCTCCTCCTCGCGCGGCTGGAGGAGAAGCTCTCCGTCGACTGGGGCGACGCCGACGCGATCGCCGCGCACCGGCGCGCCCGGGAGGAGCTCCAGGCGCTCCTCGCGCGCTGGGAGAAGCTCGTGGACGAGGTCGCGTCGTGACGCGCCGCCGGGCGGCCGCCGGCCGCTAGGCCGCGTCGCCGAAGGTCGCGATCAGCGCTTCGGCGACGACCCGCATCGGCCGGCCCGAGACCTGGCTCGCGCGGCGGAGGCGGGCGAACGCCTCCTGCTCCGACAGGCCCTCCCGCTCCATCAGGAGCCCCCTCGCCCGCTCGACGACCTTGCGGGTGGCGAGCGCCTCGGCGAGCGACTCGGCCTCTTCGCGCAGCGCCTGCAGCTCCTCGTGCCGGGCCCGCGCCGCGTGGATGGCGGGCAGCAGGTCGGACTCCCGGAAGGGCTTCACGAGGTAGCCGAAGACGCCCGCCTCGACGGCGCGAGAGACAAGCTCGTCCTGGCCGTAGGCGGTGAGCATGACGATCGGAATCGCGCGGGCCTCGAGGATCCGCCGCGCCGCCTCGATCCCGTCGAGGCGGGGCATCTTCACGTCGAGGATGGCCAGGTCGGGACGCTCGCTCGCCGCGAGGGTCACCGCCTCCTCCCCGTCGCGCGCCTCGGCGCAGACCTCGAAGCCTGCACGCTCGAGGATCTCCCGCAGGTCGAGGCGGATGATCGTCTCGTCCTCGGCGACGAGGATCCTCACGAACGGCCTCCCCGGCCGGCGAGCCGGGCGGAGACGCGGGCGGCCCGTCGCGATATCGGCACGCGTGCGGCGCACCCCCGTGCGACATTCGGCGCTAGGCTCGAGCCATGGGCCGGGGAGGTGGGTCTCCCATCTACGCGCGCGTACCTGATCACGGTCGTCGGGCCGCAACCGTCAGGGCGGGAACGCCACCTCGGCCCGGAGGCCGCCGTCGCTCGTCAGCGAGAGCTCGCCCCCGAGCTCCTCGCGGACGAGCGCGCGAACGATGGAGAGACCGGTGCCCTCGGCCGCGGCCTCGTCCCAGGAGCCGTTGTCCGTCACCGTGAGGAGGACGCGCCCGTTCCGCCGTCCGAGCTCGACCCGCACGTCGGTCCCGCCGTGCTCGAGCGCGTTCTGCAGCAGCTCGCTGAAGACGAGGGCGAGCGCCGTCGCCCGCGCGCCGTGCAGGGAGACCGGCTCGACGCGCGAGCTCACGGTCTTCCCGCCGCCGAGGCCCTGTACCAGCATCGCGCGCAGCCGCTCGACGAGCTCGCCGAGGTCGACGTCGTCGTCGCGCCGCTCGGTCAGCACCTCGTGCACCGCCGCGATGGCGAGGATGCGGTTGAC
>DATAAQ010000056.1:0-11293 GCA_036260055.1 Gaiellaceae bacterium
GCCGAGCTTCACCGCGAAGATGAACTTGAGGATGATCGCGAGGAAGAAGATCGGGATCGAGATCCCGATCAGGGACGCGACGAGGCTCGCATGGTCCAGGAAGCTGCCGTACTTCTTGGCGGCGAGGAAGCCGAGGGGAATGCCGACGACGACCGAGAAGAGCATCGCGGCGACGGCCAGCTCCACGGTGGCGGGGAACTTCTGTCTCAGCTCCTCGAGCACGGGTCGCCGCGAGACCGTCGAGGTTCCCAGGTCGCCGCTCGCGGCGGTCTTCAAATAACGCCAGTACTGGACGGGGAGCGGTTGGTCGAGCCCGTACTCGCGCTCGATCGCCGCGACCGCCTCGGGCGTCGCCCGCTCACCGAGGAGAGCCTGGGCCGGCCCGCCCGGAAGGGCCCTGATCCAGAGGAAGACGAGGATCGAGAGCCCGAGGAGGATCGGGACGAGGAGCAGAAGCCGACGGACGACGAATCGGAGCATCTCGATCGTCGTCCGCCGGCTTCCTCGTTCCCTCCGGGCTCGCTACTCCTCGATCGTGACGGTCGCGAACGACTCGAGCGAGACCGGGCTCGGCTGGTAGCCCTGGATGTTCGCCGCAAAGGCGAGCGCGGGGCTCGTGTGCACGTAGGGCACGCCCGGCAGGAAGTCCATGATCAGGCGGTTGGCCTCCTGGTAGAGCTGCTCCCGCGCCTCGAGGTCCGTCTCGGCCTCGGCTTCGTTGAGGATGTCGAAGATCTCCTGGTTCTCGAACCCCCACGCCTTCTGCGGCGTCTGGAAGAACGTCCCGATGAAGTTGTCGGGATCGCCGAAGTCACCCGTCCACCCGAGGAGGTAGAGCGGGCACTTGCCCTCGTCCACCAGACCGAGGTAGTCGGGGCTCCAGGGCGCGCTTCTCGGCCTGATCCTGAAGCCGGCCTCGTTGAGGCTCGCCGCGAACGCCTCGAAGTTCCGCTGCGGGTCGGGCATGTACGGACGGGAGACGTCGGTCGGGTAGCAGAACGTGATCTCCAGAGGCGTCTCCACTCCCGCCTCCTCGAGCAGCTGCTGCGCCCGCTGCGGGTCGTACTCGTACTCCGTCACGTCGTCCGCGTACCCGGTGACCTCCGGCGGCATGAACTCCTTCGCCACCTCGCCGCGTCCGCCGTAGAACGAGTCCACGACCTCCTGGCGGTTGAGGGCGGCGGCGATCGCCTGGCGCACCTCGAGCTGGTCGAGCGGCTCATGGGCCTGGTTGATCCCGACGTAGCCGACGTTGAACGCCGGGCGGTCGAGGATCTGGAGGTTCTCGTCGGCCTCGATCGTCGGGACGTCCTGCGGCTCGACGAGGTCGTAGCCCTGGATCTCGCCGGTCTGGAGCGCCTGCAGCCGCGCGGCGTTGTCCGGGATCGGCCGGAAGATCAGCTGGTCGATCTTGGCCGGCTCGCCCCAGTAGTCGTCGAAGCGCTCGAGCACGAGCCGGTCTCCGCGGGTCCAGGAGACGAACTGGAAGGGCCCGGTGCCGGTCGGGTGCTCGGTCCCGAAGGTGCCGGTCGGGTGGAAGATGCCCTCGGCGTCCACCTCGCCCTCGTCCGCTCCGAACTCCTGGAGGGCCTTGGGGCTCGCGATGGAGAAGTTCGAGAGGGACAGGGCTCCGAGGATCGCCGACGACGGGCTGGTCAGCCGGATGACGACCGTGTCCTCGTCGACGGCCTCGCAGCTCTCGTAGTAGCTCTCCTCTGGCGCCCCGCTCTCGGGGTCGGTCTCGGCGAAGCCGCCGAACACCGTCTGCCAGTAGTACGAGGCGCTCGGGTTCTGGAAGGAGCCCGTGAAGTTGTACCAGCGGTCGAAGTTGAAGCAGACCGCCTCCGCGTTGAACGGCTCTCCGTCGTGGAACGTGACGCCCTGCTGGAGCTCGAACGTGTACTCGAGCCCGTCCTCGGAGAGCTCCCAGCTTCGCGCCAGGCCCGGCTCGAGCTCCGTCGTGCCCGGCTTCAGCGAGACGAGGCTCTCGTAGATCTGGTCGATGACGCGGAGCGACTCGCCGTCGGAGACGAGCGCTCCGTCGAGGACGACCGGGTCGGCCGCGCCCGCGAAGACGAGCGTCCCGCCTCCGCCCTCCTCTTCCTCGGCGGCTCCTGTCTGTCCCGCTTCGTCGCCGTCCCCCTCGTCGCCGCCGCAGCCGGCGGCCGCGAGAGCGAGCAGGAGCGCGGCGAGCAGAAGAAGGAACCTGGCTGACTTTCCCCTCACGCTTCTCTCCTTTTTCGATGTGCGCGGCCGCCCGGTTCGCGGACGGGCAGCGCAGTATCCAAGAGCTTCGACGTTCGGGCAAGCGGAACGTTAGGAGTCAAGCCGCGCGGTGAACCACCTGTGGGGTGATGGATCAACCGGCCATGCACCAGGCATAACGAGTCGGCAGTTTGCCGGTCGGCCCCGATGCGGCGGGGGCATTGACCGGCTCGGTCGGGGCGGAGCTCGATGCGGCGGGTTCCGCCCCCACTCCTCTGCGGCTCACGGCCAGGCGCCGCGGCCCGCGAGCTCGAGGTCGAGCTCGCCGCCCTCGCGGCACTCGCGCGACCGGTAGATCGCCGGAAGCTCCGGGTAGGTCTCCCAGGCGAGGTCGCCGAGGGCGTCGCCGTAGGCGCGGTCCGCTCCCAGCGCCCGCGCGGTCTCGCTGACGAGCTGGATCGCGTAGCACTCGGCCGTCGCCTCGTCGGCGATCCCGGCACGGTGCTGCGTCTCGTGAGCGAGCGTGTCGACGGCGAGCATCATGAGGGACATCCCCCGCGCGTCACGCGGGCGCTCGCCGTCGTAGACCAGCCGGTCGAGGTGCTTGCAGACGAGGGGCGCGAGGTTGACCCGTCGTCCGCCCGGGGACGCGACTCCGTACGTGGTGGCGGGGAACCGGCGGCCCGTCAGGGCGCGCTGCTCCGCGAGCACCCGCGTCCAGTCGCGTTCCGACCAGCAGCGGACCTCGACCGCCTTGTCGACGAGCGAGCCGGCCGCCTGCCCGTAGCGCGGGTTGATCCGGCTGCGCTCGCTCTTCTCGTCGACGATGGGAAGCGACTGCGCTTCGCCGGGCGGCAGCGTCTCGTTCACGAGCACGATGGCCGTGAGCGCCTCCTCGCCCTCGATCTCCGCCTCGCGGGCGTCCGCCGACTCGCCGTCCTCGAGCACCTCGACCGATGCCTCGGCAGCGCGCGCATAGTGCTCGCACGCCGCCTCCATGAGACCCGCCGCCTCCAGCAGACGCTCCGTCGGCGGGTCGCCGACCCGCGCGCGAAACGTCTCTGCGCAGCTCGTGAGCGGGCGGAGCGCGGTCTTCCACTCCTCCACGACGTCCTCGTCCCCGTCGGCGAGCGCTCGCCTGCGCGAGGGATCCGCGGAGAACCGCCGGATCCCGACGAGAGCCGTGTTGATCACGCTGCTCCACGCGGCGAACTCGCGCATCCAGGCGAGCTCCTCCGGCGACGCCCACCCTTCGCCCTCGTCGAGCGGCTCCGACCGCGTGCTCGTCGAGGGCGACGGCTCACCGCCGGAAGGCTGCGCCGGGGCCTGCGCCTCCCGCGACCCCGAGCAGGCTGCGCCAGCGGCGAAGGCGAGGGCCGCACTCACGGCGAGGGCCAAGGCCGCGAGCCTCACCGCTGAATCGTTCCCGACTGCGGCGCCGCTTACTCGCGCGGCGTGCGGGCGCGGGCTACGCGGCCGCCACCGAGGCGAGCTCGCGGAGAGCGGCGAGGCGCTGGAGCGCCTGCCCCTCGAGCTGGCGCACGCGCTCGCGCGTCAGGCCGAGCTCGGCCCCGATCGCCTCGAGCGTCCACGGCTCTCCCTCGAACCCGAAGCGCAGCTCGAGGATGCGCCGCTCCCGCTCGGGAAGCGCGTCGAGCGCCTTGCGGACGCCCTGCTTACGGAGCGACTCCTCCGCCTCGTCGAACGGGTCGGCCGCCTCGCGGTCGGCGAAGAGGTCGCCCAGCTCCCCTTCGTCGTCAGCGCCGACGCTCTGGTTGAGCGAGACGGACGCCTGCGCCGCGGAGAGCGCCTCGTCGACGTGCTGCACCGGCAGCCCGGTCGCTTCGGCGAGCTCCTCGCGCGTCGCGTCGCGGCCGAGCTCGACCTCGAGGCGGCGCGCGGCACGGCCGAGCTTCTGCTGGCGTTCCACGACATGGACGGGGACGCGAATCGTGCGCGCGTTGTTCGCCACCGCGCGCTGCACCGACTGGCGGATCCACCAGGTCGCGTACGTCGAGAACTTGAAACCACGCCGCCAGTCGAACTTCTCGACCGCCCGGTTGAGGCCGAGCGTCCCCTCCTGGATGAGGTCGAGGAAGGGAACGCCGAGGCCGCGGTAGCCCTTGGCGATGGAGACGACGAGGCGCAGGTTCGACTCGATCATGCGACGCTTCGCGAGGAGATCGCCCTCCTCGATCCGCTTCGCCAGCGTCACTTCCTCGGCGGCGGTCAGGAGCTTGTGGCGTCCGACGTCGGCGAGGAAGAGCTGCAGGCTGTCGCCGGCCCCGTGGACGGGATCGGCGGCGAGAACCTCCTCCGGCTCCTCGGCCGGCGGGCCGACCTCGAGCCCGAGCGACTCGAGCTCGTGCAGGATCTGGGCGATCTCCTCGTCGCCGAGGTCGAGCTCGAGCACGAGCGCCTCGAGCTCGGCCGGCTCAACGTAGCCGCGCTCCTCCGCGCTCTCGACGAGCGTGCGGCCCGCCTGGGTGTCGAGGACTTCGTGCATCGAGTGCTGGCTCACCTTTTTCTCTTGGTCCTTTCGCTAAACAAGCGCATGCGGATGCGTCCCACTGACGTCAACGTTCTCACTGTACGGCCCATTCCCTCGTCCGAGAAGGAGCTGGTGCCGCCTTAACCGCGCTCTAACCGACTCTCGTTCGCTAAGACGAGGACCCTGCGGATGTGTTGGCCGCCTCGGCGGTCTCGCGCTCGCGCGGGGCGCTCGCCCACTCCTCGTCGAACTCCACGCGCCACTTGCCGTCCTCTCCCTGCTCGAGCTTGAGCTTGGCGCTGAACGTGCGCCCCGAGCGCCCGCGAAAGCCCGTCACGGGCTTCGCCGTCCGCCGGGTCTCCATCAGCTCCTTGACGACCGCGGGCGGGAGAATCTTATTCGCCTTCTTCTTCCAGATGACGAAGCCGCAGCCGGGATCGTCCTTCGTCCAGCAGGAGTAGCCCTTGCGGTTCTCGATCACGTCGCGGCCGCAGATGGGACAGGGGCCGAGGTTGGCGCGTTCGATCTTGACGCCTTTGAGCTTGTCCAGCTCGGCGACGGTGGCGGTCGTGAACTCGACGATGTCCGACATGAACGCGGGCCGGCTGTCCGCGCCCTGCTCGATCAGCCCGAGCCGGCGCTCCCAGCTCCCCGTGAGTTCCGGCGAGGTCAACGGATGCTCGCCCAGGAGCGAGACGACCTGGATGCCCTTGTCCGTCGCGTGGAGCGCGCGTCCCTCACGCTCGAGGTAGCCGACCTGGATCAGACGCTCGATGATCGCCGCCCGGGTGGCCGGCGTCCCGATTCCCGAGTCCTTCATCGCCTCGCGGAGCTCGGCGTCCTGGATCTCCTTGCCGGCCGTCTCCATCGCCCCGAGGAGCGAGGCCTCCGTGTAGCGCCGGGGCGGCTGCGTCTCCTTGCGGAGCGCCTCGACCGACCGCGTCTCGGCCTCCTCGCCCTGCTTCAGCATCGGAAGGAGCTGGTCGCCGCCCGAGTCCTCCTCGTCGCGCGGGCGCCCGTCGACCGCCTCCTCGCCGTAGACGCTCTTCCAGCCGGCCTTCAGGAGCACGCGGCCGCTCGTCCGGAAGACGTGCTCGGCCACGGTGGTCTCGATCCGCGTCCGCTCGTACACCGCGTCCGGGTGGAACACCGCCAGGAAGCGCTTGGCGACGAGGTCGTAGACGCGGGCCTCGTCCGGCCCCATCTTCGAGAGGTCGTGCTCCGCGCGCGTCGGGATGATCGCGTGGTGGTCCTCGACCTTCTTGTCGTTGACGACGCGTCCGAGCGGCAGCTTGTCCAGGCCGGTCACGTACCGCGCGGCCTCGACGTACTTCGCGTTCCTTCCCACGAGCTCGGCCGTCGGCTTGATCTCGCCGATCAGCTCGCTCGTCAGGAACCGTGCGCTCGTGCGCGGGTACGTGATCGCCTTGTGCTCCTCGTAGAGGCGCTGTGCGGCCGCGAGGGTTCGCCGCGCGGAGAAGCCGAAGAGCGTGTTCGCGTTGCGCTGGAGCGTGGTGAGGTCGTAGAGGAGCTGCGGTGCCTCGCGCTCCTCCTTCTTCTCGAGCTTCGTGATGACGCCGGTCTCGCCCTCGCAGTCGCGGACGATCCCGTTCGCCTCCCCCTCCGGGATCCTCTTGCCGCCGAGGTAGCGGCCGCTGTAGAGGCGCTCCCCCGCGGCGGCGAAGCGTGCCTCCACGAGCCAGTACGGCTCGGGCACGAACGAGCGGATCTCGAGCTCCCGGCGGACGACGAGCGCGAGCGTGGGCGTCTGCACGCGTCCGAGCGAGACGGCTCCGTCGAACGCCGCCCGGAGGCGGATCGTCGCGGCGCGGGTCGCGTTCATGCCCACGAGCCAGTCCGCCTCTGAGCGTGAGCGCGCCGCCTCCTCGAGCAGGCGCATCTCCTCCCCGTCGCGCAGCTGCTCGAACGCCTCCTGGATGGCCTTCTTCGTCATCGAGTTGAGCCAGAGGCGCTTGACGGGCTTCGTCACCCCGGACGTCTCGTACGTGTACGCGAAGATGAGCTCGCCCTCCCGGCCGGCGTCGCAGGCGTTCACGATCAGGTCGATCTCCGGGTCCTTCATGAGCCTGTGCACCGCCTGGAGCTGCTTCTTGGCCCGCTCGTCGTTGGGCACGAGCTTGAACTTCGGCGGGACGATGGGAAGGTGGTCGAACTTCCACTTCCGGAGCTTCTCGTCGTACGCCTCGGGGTCGGCGAGGCCGACGAGGTGGCCGACCGCCCAGGTGATGACGTAGTCGTCCCCGACGAGGTGCGACTTGTCCTTGGCCTGCGCGAATGCGCCCGGGAGCGCGCCCGCGAGGTCGCGGCCGACGGACGGCTTCTCCGCGATGACGAGCGTCTTCCCCACGCGATTCACGATACCCATCGTTCGACACAAAACCGAACGAGGATGAGAGAAGGCACGTCCGGCAGTTGCAGCAGGCGGCTTCCGCCCTGGCGTTGGACGCCCTCGCGGCGTTACGTCGGCCCGGCGAGTCTCACCCACCTGGCCATTGCTCGCCGGAGCCGCGCGGTCACCGCGTCCGAGAGGGCAGCCGCGCCGAGCCGGTAACGGTCAGGGGAGGAGCAGGAGGCGAGCACGGGCCCCTCCGCTGGCCATCGCCGAGCGTCGGATTAGTGGCGCGCCTTTCGCCGCTACCGCGCGCGCGTCGTAGCGGCGTGTGCCGAGGCACCACAGGCGTAGAAGGGCTTGCCTGCCGACTCACCGACCGCGATCCAGATCGTCGTCACGCTCGCGGTCTTCGCAAACGGAGCGACCTGCCACGTCTGAAAGTTTCGCCGCCTCGTGGCGGCGAGGCGTATGCGCTCATTCGGCTGCACGGTTCGCCGAAGGACGCCGTGCACATCACTTGACACCGTGACTGCCGCTGTCGGCAGGACGTCGGCGGCCGTGAGTGCGACGGCAACGCCTCCCTCCTTTGAACACCTGACCCGTAGCGTTCCAACCGCTCGGACGCGCAAGAGCGTCCGAGACTCGCCCGCGCCGAGCTCGATGACATTCGCGACGAACGGGAAAATTGAGTCTGCTGCCGTGTCCTGGCTCGTCGCCTGCACGCCTTCTCCTTGACCTCCGTTGCACCCGGCGGCGACGAGCGTCACGCCAACAAGAACGAAGATGATTCTCCTTGTCGCAGACGAAACGAACATTGGCTCCGCAATGGGCAGTACGGCGGCCGCGCTTCCATAAGTCCCCGCCGAAGGCGTCTCTCCGAGCGACGAGCGCCCCGGCCCTCTCAGGCATCATCAGGCCCGCCTCCTTCCTGAACCTCGACAGCGTCCGCGTCGACGATCCCCGGCACGCCGGGCGGTAGTTCGCCGCGGTGCCCACCACCGATTCGCCGCCCTGGTCGCAGTCCTCGTCACCGCCGTCGTCTACGCCGTCTGACGCGCCGAAAGGGCCGCTCGGGTCGGTCGCAGGGAGGGAGCCGAGGCTACCCTTGGCTGGTGGATGAGGGGGGCGCACTCTCTGACGCCGAGCTGTATAGCGGTGGGCCATACCTGCTCGTGGCTGTGCCGGCGCAGCTCGAGAGCGTCTTCCCCCTCAACGTGTCCGCGGTCATTCGAGAGTGGGAAGAGATGATCGATCCCGTCCGCGCAGCCAGCGAGGTCGGGCGGGCTTTTCTCAGCACGAGCTGGTCGATGGGCGAGCGGTACGCGGTGCCGAGTCTCGAAAAACCTACGTCGGCGGCTTCCAGACCGCCGCGCCCGCCGTCTGGATGGACGACGACGCACCGTCTTGGCTCGTCCGCGCGTTCGAGAATCTTGGCTTCGGCACACCCCCGCAGGCGTTTCGCGCTATGCGGGGTGAATCACCTTAGCGAAGCACGAAAACGGCAAGAATGGGCCCATCTCGAGACCGCTCCTGGCAGTCGACGGCGACTCGCTCGCCCACCGCGCCTTCCACGCCCTCCCGCGCTCGATCCGGGACGGGGACGGCAACCCCGCCAACATGCTCGTCGGCTTCGCGAACATGCTCGTCTCCGTCTGGGACACCGAGCGACCGCGGGCCGTCTTCGTCGGCTTCGACACGATCGGCGAGCCGACCTACCGGCACGAGCTCCTGCCCGGCTACCAGGCGGGGCGCGACTTCCCGCCGGAGCTGACCTCCCAGCTCGACCGCCTTCCCGAGCTCGCCGAGGCCTTCGGCTTCGCCTGGGCGAAGGAACCCGGGTACGAGGCGGACGACTTCCTGGCGGCGGCGGTGCTGAGCGAGGAGGAGCGGGGCGGCGCCACGATCGTCCTCACGAGCGACCGTGACCTCTTCCAGCTCGTGAGCGCCCGGACGACCGTGCTCCTTCCGCGCCGCGGCGTCAGCGAGCTCGACCGCGTCGATCCTGCCGGCGTCCGCGAGCGCTACGGGGTCGACCCCTCCCAGGTCGCGGACTTCATCGCCTTGCGCGGGGACTCCTCGGACAAGATCCCCGGGGCCAAGGGAATCGGCCCGGGTCGCGCCGCGACGATCCTGAACGAGTACGAGACGCTGGACGGGGCGATCGAGGCCGGTGTCTTCCAGGAGCAGGCCGAGGCCCTGCGGACGTACCTCCGCATCGCCCGGCTTCGCTACGAGGCGCCCGTTCCGGACGTTCCGGACGGGGAGCCGCGCTGGGGCGACGCGGCCGGGCTGGCCGAGCGCTGGGGGCTGAACGCGCTCGCCAAGCGCCTCCGCGAGCGCGCGGACGGCGCCGCGAACACCTAGGCTTCCCGCGACGTGGCCGTTCCCGAGACGATTCTCGTCGCGTACGACGACCCGACCACGCCGACGCTCGCCCGCGCGGCCGATCTCGCCGAGGCGCTGGGGTCGACGCTAATCGTGACGACCGTCGCCGCGCCTGCCGACTCCGAGGCGGCCGAGGAAGCGGAGCGCCTCGCGCGGGAACGGCTCGAGCTGGCGCGCGCCTACCTCTCCGAACGCGGAGTCACGGCGGAGCTCGTTCCCTCGAGCGGACCGCCGGCGAAGGCGATCGTCGAGCTCGCGCGCCGACGGAACGCCGACCTCATCGTCGTGGGAACGCGCAAGAAGGGCTTCTTCGACCGCCTCGTGGAGGGAAGCGTCAACCAGGACGTCCTCCGCCGCGCCGGCTGCGACGTCCTCGTCGTCTACTGAACGCGGGAGAGGAGCACGACGTGGACCTCGCCGGGGCCATGGACGCCCACCGTGAGCGTCTGCTCGATGTCCGCGCTCCGGCTCGGGCCGGTGACGATCGCGAGCGCGCTCGGGAGATCGGCTCCCAGCGTTGCGAAGAGCTCCGGCAGCCCGGGGAGGATCCGGTCCTCCCGGAGGAGGGAGACGTGCACGTCGGGGAGGAGCGAGCGAGCGCGCGGCTCCCCGGGCGAGGCGGCGAGCACGACGCTCCCCGTGTCGGCGAGGCCGTAGGCCGCCTCGGAGACCTCGGCGCCCGCGAGCGCCGGCGCCTCTCCGCGGTGGACGTGGAAGCCGGCCGCCTCGGCGTTCGCGACGAAGCGCTCGACGAGCTCGCTCACGGGCGGTCGCGATAGCGCCGCCCGAGCGGCGGCAGCTCCCGGCCGGACATCCACGTCCGGCCGGGGCCGAGCCGGCCGGCGAGCGGCCGCGCCGCGCGGGCGAGCGCGCTCGAGAGGCGGTACGACCAGGGACGCGACCAGGCGAGCGACCAGAGAGCGAACCCGAGGCGCTCGGCCCGCGAGGCGACCCGGCCCTCGACGAGGTCGCGGCGCAGCTCGAGGAGGAGCTCGTGCAGCGGGATCTTCACGGGACAGGCGGCGGTGCACGCGCCGCAGAGCGAGGACGCGTGCGGCAGCTCGGGCGCCCGGCCGAGGCCGACCATGAGCGGGACGAGGACGGCCCCCATCGGCCCCGAGTACACGGGCCCGTAGGCGGCGCCGCCCGCCTTGCGGTACACGGGGCAGACGTTGAGGCAGGCGCCGCAGCGGATGCAGTTCAGCATCTCCCGGTACCGCGTCCCGACGAGCCCGGAGCGTCCGTTGTCTAGGAGGACGACGTGCAGCTCCTCGGGGCCGTCCCGTTCGCCGTCGCGGCGCGGCCCGGTGACGAGCGTCGTGTAGGCGGTGAGCTTCTGCCCGGTGGCGCTCCGCGCGAGCAGCCGGAGGAGCACGGCGAGGTCGGCGAGCGTGGGCACGACGCGCTCGATGCCCATGAGCGCGACGTGGACGCGCGGGAGCGACGAGCAGAGCCGCCCGTTCCCCTCGTTCGTGACGAGGCAGACCGAGCCGGTCTCCGCGACGCCGAAGTTGGCCCCGGTGATCCCGACGTCGGCCGTCAGGAAGGCGCGGCGGAGCTGCCTGCGCGCGGTCCGCGTCAGCTCGCCGAGCTCGGGCGACACCGGCGCCCGGTCGACGCCGGCGAGGAGCTCGGCCACGTCGCCGGCCGTCTTCTCGATCGCCGGCGCGACGATGTGCACGGGATGCTCGCCCGCGAGCTGGAGGATGTACTCCCCGAGGTCCGTCTCCACCGCCCGCACCCCCGCCGCCTCGAGCGCGTCGTTCAGCCGGATCTCCTCGCTCGCCATCGATTTCGACTTACCCGCCAGCTTCGCGCCCCTCCGGCAACAGATCTGGACGATCGTGTCGTTTGCTTCC
>DATAAQ010000057.1:0-12349 GCA_036260055.1 Gaiellaceae bacterium
GCGTCATCAGCGACAACGAGGCGGCCGATGACGGCGGTGGGGTTCGTGTCAAGCACGAACTCACGCTGTTCGGCACGACGGTTTCCGGCAATACGGCCCGTGCCGGCGGCGGCCTCGTCGGCGGCGACAAGGCGCTGACGATCAGCGGGGGTGAAATCTCTGACAACGATGCCAGCGGCGTGCCGGCGACCTCTTCGACGGGCGCGACGTTGCCGGGGCTGGAGGGCTGCGCGACGAGCGGGACGAGCGCCGCCAGGTCGATCGCCTCCTCCTCGTCGAAGTCGCCCGCCTCGCCGGTCGGGAGCTCGGCGAAGTCGCTCGCGCGACCCTGCTCCTCCAGCCAGTCGCGTGTCTGCCCGTCCGAGGGGAAGACCGCGCCCGTCGCCCCGAGCTCCGCGATCATGTTGGCGATCGTCCCGCGCTCGGTGTAGGAGAGCGTCGCGACGCCGGGGCCCCAGAACTCGAAGATGCAGCCGCGCCCCCCGCGAACGCCGCGGCGGCGGAGGAGCTCGAGGATGACGTCCTTCGCCTGGATCCAGGGGCGGCGGAGCTCGTTCTCCAGGTGGACGCCGACGATCTTCGGGCACGGAAGCTCGAACGGGTGCCCCGCCATGCAGACGGCGACGTCGAGGCCGCCGGCGCCGACGGCGATCATCGCGCAGGAGCCCGACTGCGTCGTATGGCTGTCGGCCCCGACGAGCGTCTTCCCGGGCGCCGCGAAGCGTTCGCAGTGCACGTAGTGGCAGATGCCGTTCCCCGGCCTCGAGAACCAGGCGCCGTACCTCGCCGCCATCGCCTGGAGGAAGCGATGGTCGTCCGGATTCTTGAAGTCGATCTGGAGGATGTTGTGGTCGACGTAGACGACCGCCGTCTCGACCCGGACCCGGTCGACGCCGAAGAGCTCGAGCTGCATCAGCGCCATCGTCCCGGTGGCGTCCTGGGCGAGCGCCTGGTCGACGCGGAGGGCGATCTCGCTCCCCGGCCGGAGCTCCCCGCGAACGAGGTGCTCCTCGAGGATGCTGCGGGCGAGCGAGGCCATTCCCGCGACCCATTATTCCAGGGGGTCGCGCCCCGGCGCCGCTCCTATACTCGGGTTGGACACGCCCGTGATCTCCGCCTGGTTCCTCCTCTGGCTCGGCGTCGCGCTGCTCGGCCTCGCCTTCGTCGTGCTCGGCCTCTGGTGGCGGCAGCGCCGCTTCGAGAGCGGGATCGTCACGGTGCCGTTCGCCCTCGTCCTCGCCATGCTCGCCGGCGAGCAGTTCTTTCTCGCGGCAGCCGAGCTGGGCGGCGACCCCGGCGTCGAGAGCGACTCGTTCCTGATCCTCGACGGCGCCGCAGCGCTGCTCGCGGCCTTCGTCTGGCTCGCGATCATCAGCCGCCGCGGGCGCAGCGCGCTCCGTGAGAGCGCCGAGCGGCCGAAGCGGATCCGGGAGCTCGAGGCCCTCGCGAAGATCGCCCGCCTGAGCTCCGAGGCGGGCTCCGTCGAGAAGGTCGGCGGGGCGCTCCTCGACGCCGCCCGGCCCGTCGTCGGCGCCGAGGCCTGCATCCTCCTTCTCTACGACGCCGAGCGGCTGCGCCTGCACGGCAAGGCGGCGAGCGGGATGCCGGACGAGTCGTGGCGCGACTTCGAGATCCCGGTCACGGACGCCTTCAACCAGGCGCTGCTCGCCCGCGGAACGCCGATCGTCGTCGATGACGTCGAGAACGAGCGCAAGCTCCAGATGACGCTCGCCCGCAAGATCGGCGCGCGCAGCGCGCTCGTCGTCCCCGTCCGCCACGAGGACCGTCCCGTCGGGACGCTGACGTTCTACGCCATCGGTCGCGTCCGGCACTTCGACCGCGTCTCCATCGCGCTCGCCGAGCTGATCGCGAACGAGGCAGGCGACGTCCTCGAGCGCGCCCGCCTGCAGGAGGAGGTCCTCGAGGAGCGGGAACGGGCCGCGCGCGTCCTCGCCCACATCGGCGACGGCGTCTTCTTCGTCGACGGCGAGGGCATCGTTCGCCTCTGGAACCCCGCCGCCGCGGCGATCACCGGCCTGCGCCAGGAGGAAGTGGTCGGCCGGCCCCCCGGCGAGGCGCTCCCCGGCTGGGAGACGATCGCGCCGCTCGTGCCCGTCACCGAGGCGCCGGCGTCAGCCGCGCGGCACGCCGAGACGCTGCCGCTCGAGATCGGCGGCGGCGAGGTCTGGATCTCCATCTCGGCCGTCGAGTTTCCCGACGGCCGCGTCTACGCGTTCCGCGACCTCACCGAGGAGCGGGGCGTCGACAAGATGAAGAGCGACTTCGTCGCCACGGTCTCGCACGAGCTCCGCACGCCCCTCGCCGCCGTGTACGGCGCGGCCGTCACGCTCCGCCGCGACGACATCGAGCTCGACGACGGACGGCGCGACCGGCTCCTGGCGGTCATCGCGAGCGAGTCCGACCGGCTCGCCCGAATCATCGACGAGGTGCTGACGACCAGCCGCCTCGAGGCCGGGACCTTCTCCGTCTCGCTCGAGAGCTGCGATCCCGCGGGGCTCACGCGCCAGGTCGTGGAGGCCGCGAGGGCGCACGTCCCCCACGGCATCGCGATCGAGCTCGCGGAGGACGACGGCCTGCCGCAGATCGCCGCCGACCCCGACATGGTCAGGCAGGTGCTGACGAACCTGATCGAGAACGCGGTCAAGTACTCCCCCGCCGGCGGCACCATCCACGTCATCCTCGAGCGCCAGGAGGGACGCGTCCTCTTCTCGGTACGCGACGAGGGCCTCGGCATCCCGCTCCACGAGCAGGAGCGGATCTTCGACAAGTTCTACCGGCTGGACCCCAACCTGACGCGCGGCGTCCGCGGCACCGGCCTCGGCCTCTACATCTGCCGAGAGCTCGTCCGCCGGATGGGAGGCCGTATCTGGGTCGCCTCTCGGGAGCGGGAGGGCTCCACCTTCTTCTTCGAGCTTCCGTTCGCGCCCGAAGAGGCGCACGAGCCCGTGACCGCGGAGGCCGAGCCGACGGCCGCTCAGTAGCGGAGGAGCGCTCCGATGCCCTCGACGGGATCGAGGTCCCGGCGGTGACGCACGGCCCAGACGGTGCCGCCGCGGGTGAGTGTCTGGTGCACCGCGAGGTCGAGGCCCTCGCGAGAGTCCTCCATCTGCGTGCCGTCGAGGGGGCACTTGCTCTCCTCCGCGGCGACTCGGCCGCAGGCGGGACAGCGCCGGGCCGCGTGGGAGACCCCCTCCTGGAAGAGGAGGAGCTCGACACGGCCGTCCGAGGCGGCCTCGAGCGTCTCCGCCCATCCGGCGGCGGCGCGGCCGTCCCGGCCGGCCTCCTCGCGCCAGCGCTCCACCACCTGTCGCTCGCGCTCGGCCCGCCAGCGCTCGAGCACCGGCGTCGCCACCTCTAGGAGCTCGGATGGAGGGGCGTGCGCCTCCGCATGCGCGACCCCCGCCACGACGCTCCTCGTCTCCTGCGCGAGCATCCCGGAGAACTCCGCCCAGGTGTCCTCGGACGCCACGACGACGACCTGGGGCCCGCGCAGGCGCCGGACGAGGCGGTCTAGCTCCTCGGCGACGGTGCGCAGGTGCTCCTGCGCGAGCGTGTCGACGTGCCGCTGGAACCTGGCCTGCGACCAGCCTCCCTGGTCGTGGCGGCGCGGCTGCTCGTCGAAGTGGTCGGCGACGTTCTCGAGGCGACCGGCCTGAAGACGGTAGAAGTGGCCGAGCTCGCGGCTGACGACGACGACGAGCGCGCCCTCCCCGCGACCGACCAGGGGGACGAGCGGCGCGAGGTAGAGGCGGTGGCCGATCTTGATGTCGTCCGAGACGGTCTCGGTCAGCGGAAGCGGCCGCCAGACGTTGTCCAGCCCGGCGCAGAAGATGGCGAGCCCGCGGGCGCCGTCGCGGCTGAACTCCGTCTCGAAGTAGCGGCGGATGCGCTCGAAGTCGCTCCGGAGCCCCTGCCGCTGGTCGTGCGAGAGGTCGCGCCGGTTGGCCCCGTCCGCGCGGGCACCCTCGTCGAGCAGGGAGTTGAGCCGGGTCGCCGCGTCGCCGGCCGTCGGCGAGACACGCGGGTCGAGATCGAGGTAGACGCTGATCGCGCAGCCCTTCTCGGCCTCGAACCCGGCCAGCCCCCGCAGCTCGTCCCACGTGACGGTTCGTGCCATCGCGTTCCCCCTGTAGGTTTCCGTGCGGGGCTCCACCGTACACGATCGGAACACCCGCTCGGTACGTCTCGTTTAACACCAATAGAGGTACGAAGAAACAGCAAGAAAGAGGTATTTCGTGAACGGAACCGACGTCCGTGAAGTCGTCGTGATCGGGGGCGCATGCGCCGGCTACACGGCCGCGCTCTACACGGCACGCGCGAACATGAACCCGCTCGTGATCGAGGGGTTCAACTGGGGCGGGCAGCTCATGATCACGAGCGACGTCGAGAACTACCCCGGCTATCCGGAAGGCGTGCTCGGGCCGGAGATGATGCAGGACTTCCGCAGGCAGGCGGAGCGCTTCGGGGCCGAGTTCGTCACGGACGACGTCACGCGGGTCGACTTCTCCGAGCGGCCGTTCCGGATCTGGGTCGGCGACCAGGAGTACCGCGCCGAGACGGTCGTCGTCGCGACGGGTGCGAACGCGCGCCAGCTCGGGCTCGAGTCCGAGCGGAAGCTGCAGGGCCGCGGCGTCTCCTACTGCGCGGTCTGCGACGCCGCCTTCTTCCGCGACAAGGAGGTCGTGGTCGTCGGCGGCGGCGACTCCGCGATGGAGGAGGCGACCTTCCTCGCCAAGTTCGCTTCCAAGGTCACCCTCGTCCACCGGCGGGACGGCTTCCGAGCCTCGCCGATCATGGTCGACCGGGCGCGCGCCAGCGAGCGCGTGGAGTTCGTGCTCGACTCGGTCGTCGACGAGGTTCTCGGCGAGGCCGACGGCCAGGTGACCGGTGTCGTCGTCCGGAACGTGAAGACCGAGGAGCGGAGCGAGCTCCCGGCCGATGGGTTGTTCGTCGCGATCGGCCACGATCCCAACACGCAGCTCTTCCGCGGCCAGCTCGAGATGGACGAGGCGGGGTACGTCGTCACCCGCGGCAAGACGACGGAGACGAACGTCCCCGGCGTCTTCGCGGCGGGCGACGTCCAGGACCACGTCTACCGCCAGGCGGTAACGGCGGCGGGCTCGGGCTGCATGGCGGCGCTGGACGCGGAGCGCTGGCTCGCGGCAGCTCGCGGGAGGCCGGAAGAGGCGCTCGCGACTCCGCGAAACTGGTAGACGTAGAGGCCGATGGCGTACTACATCTGCCCGAACTGCCGGCGCCGGTCGGTGGACGACGACGGCCGCCAGGGGCTGACGCACCAGCCCGTCGCGTGCGCGAGCTGCGGCTTCGGCTTCCTCTTCGAGATCCAGGACGACTACTACCCCGCCCCCGGCACCGGCTTCGTCGTCTGCGACGCCGGGGGTCGGGTCCTCGCCACGGGGCAGGGCGTCTTCGAGCTGACCGGCTACCGCGAGGCCGACCTCCTTGGGCAGGAAGTCATGGACGCGCTCTTCGCGGAGAACGGCGGCGAGCGGAGCCCGGCCGCCCTCGCCCTCGAGTTCGGCGTGCGCCGATTCGACCAGCGGCTGACCCTTCGTACCCGCGCCGGTGTGACGAAGGCCGTTCGGGCCGACTTCTTCCCGGGCTACGACGAGGACGGCGGCCTGCTCGTCGCGATCGCGCCGCGCTAGCCGCCGGCTGGATCACACCCGGCTCGACGGGCACAGCCCGGAGACGACGCAGGCCTCGCAGCGCGGCCGCCGGGCGAGGCAGACCCGGCGTCCGTGCCAGATGAGGAGGTGCGGGAAGCGCGGCCAGTCCTCCCGCGGGACGAGCCGCTGGAGGTCGCGCTCGATCTTCACCGGATCGTGCTGCCGCGTAAAGCCGAGGCGCTGCGAGAGGCGGCGGACGTGCGTGTCGACGACGACCCCCTGGGTGGCGCCGCGCTCGGCGGCGACGACGTTGGCCGTCTTGCGGCCGACGCCGGGCAGCCGCACGAGCTCTTCGATCCGGCGCGGGATCTCCCCGTCGAACTCCTCGAGGAGCACGCGCATCGCGCCGCGCAGGTTCCTCGCCTTCTGCCGGAAGGTGCCGGTCGGCCGGATGTCCCGTTCGAGCTCCTCGAGCGGGACGGCGAGGTAGTCCTCGGGTGTCCGGTACTTCGCGAAGAGCTTCTCCGTCACGCGGTTCACGGTCACGTCGGTCGTCTGGGCCGAGAGGAGGACAGAGACGAGCAGCTGGAGGTCGTCGCGGAAGCGGAGCGCGATGACCGCGTCGGGGTGCTCGACGGCCAGCCGCTCGATCACCGGCCGGATGCGGTCGCGCTTCGGCCCGACTCGCCTCCGCGCCTCGTGGACGTAGCTCCGCGCCATCTCAGCCCGATTCCCCGACAAGACCGGCACGTTCGGCGCGCCACGCGTGCGCCCCCGCGCGGTACGCTCGAAGCGGAGGGAGGCCCGCGGCGGCCCCGGCCGGCGCGCCCGGGATGCGCGAGGTCCGCGACGGCGACACCGCCCGCTACGAGACGGCGGCGCCCTGCGCCGCAAAGCTCGAGAGGCCGGGGCCGGCGCAGACGCGGTCGAGCGCGGGGCAGCCCGCGCAGATGAACTCGCTGGGCGTCGGGCGGAAGTCGCCGGCCCGGATGCGGGCGATCGCGGCGGAGAGCTCGGCCTCGAGCGACGGGCCGTCGCCGCGACGGAACGTCGCCGAGACGACCGCGTCCCGCCGCTCGAGGAAGTGGTAGACGACCTCGACCTCCTCGACGCCGGAGCGGAGGCAGGCGAGCGCGTAGACGAGCCGCTGAAGCCGGTAGTCGGCCTCCACGATCTCCCCCGGCCGCCCCTCGGCGAGGGAGTTCGTCTTGTAGTCCAGCACGAGGGCGCGCCCGTCTCCACGCCAGAGGACGTCTAGGCGCCCGTGCAGGAGCACGCCGTCGTGCTCGAACGCGAAGGGCCGCTCGGAGGCAGCTCGCTCCAGGGCGGCCACGCGCGTCGCGAGCTCCGACTCGCAGTACGCGGCCGCGAAGGCGCCGATGCGCTCGAGCTCCTCGTCGGTGACCGCCGGGTACCAGGCGCGGACGCGCTCGACGTCGGGCGGGACCGGGGCGGCGAGGTCGACCTCCTCGAGGAGCCGGTGGACGGCGTCGCCGACCTCGGTCGCCGCCAGGCCCGTCTGTCCGGGGACGGGGCCCGCGGCGTCGGCGGGGCGCATCCCGGCGACGCGCTCGGCGTAGTAGCGGTACGAGCAGCGCTCGAAGAGCGCCAGCGCGCTGTACGAGAGCCGGCGAACCTGATGGAGAGGCGGCTCCGGCACGAGGGGCAGGTCGGGCAGCCGGGGCGCCGGCGGAGGAAGTGGTGGGAAGTCGCCGCCCGCGAAGAGCGCGAGCTGCCCGTCGTCCGAGGCCTCGACGGCCGCGTGTGCCGCCGGCGCGGCCGTGTCCGGCCGGGACCGCTGGACGCGCACGAGCAGGCGTGCTCCGTCGCGCTCGAGCTCCACCGGCCCCTCGCCCGCCGCCTCGAGCTCCCGTGCGTCGAGCCGGCCCAGCACCCAGCCGATCGGCGTCGCCGCGTCGGCCCGCCTGCCCGGGTCGATTGCACCAGAGACGATCAGGCGGTCGATGGCCCGAGTCATCGCCACGTAGTAGAGGCGCAGGCGCTCGGCCCGCTCCTGTTCACGGCCGGCCTCGCGGACGGCCTCGTACTCGAACGCGCCGCGGCGTCGACCCGTCGCCGGGTCGGCGACGCGGAAGCCGAAGCGCCCGTCCGGGAGGCAGAGGATCTCGTCCGGGGAGGGCGCCGTGCGGTCCCGGCCCGCGTCCGCGACGATGACCACCTTGAACTCGAGCCCCTTGGCCGAGTGGATCGTGAGCAGGCGCACTGCGTCGGTGCCTTCCTCCTCCGCGACCGCTTCGAGCTCGCGCGCGCCGAGCGTCTCCTGCTCGCGGACGAAGCGGACGAAGCCCTCGACGTCGGGCCCGCGCAGCACCTCGAACGAGCGGGCGAGCCGCGCGAGCTTCCGCATGTTCGCGTAGCGGCGGCGGCCGTCCCACTGCGCAAGCACCGCGAGGTCGTAGTCGTGCTCGGCGACGATCCGCTCGCACAGACGCTCGAGCGAGAGGCGCGGCGCCAGCCGCGCGAGCCGCTCGTAGCGCTGGAGGAACGCCCGGCAGAGCCGGCGGTCGTCCTCCGCGAGCTCGTCCGGGAGGCCACGCTCGAAGGGCTGGAAGAGGGGCCGCTTCGGCGCCGCCCGGCGTAGCAGCACGAGCGCGTCGTTCGAGAGCCCGACGAGCGGCGAGGCGAGCACGGTGACGAGCGCCTCGTCGTCGTAGCGGTTGTGGAGAAGGCGGAGGTAGGCGAGGAGGTCGACCACCTGCTGCTGGCCGAAGTAGCCGCGGCCCGTCGCCCGATACGTCGGCAGCCCGGCCGCCCGGAGCTCCTGCTCGTACCACTCGGCGTCCGTGCCGGCGGCGAAGAGGAGCACGATCTCGCCCGCCGTGGCCTCGCCGCTCTCGACGAGCGCCCGCACGCGCTCCGCGATGTGGCGGGCCTCGGCGCGCCGCCAGTGCATCCCCGTCCCGGCGTAGCTCGCCTTGTCGGTGACGAGGAGCTCGACCGGCGTCCCGAAGACCGGATCGGGGAAGCGGCCCGCCGCCTCGAGCGGCTGGAACCCGTCGCCGAAGTCGGCCGAGAAGAGGTGGTTGATGGCGGCCAGGAGCTCCGGCCGGGAGCGGTAGTTCTGCGTGAGGGCGAGGACGCCGGCCGACCGCTCGCGGCGCTCGCGAAAGACCTCCACGTCCGCGTGGCGGAACCCGTAGATCGACTGGAACTCGTCCCCGACGAAGAAGAGCTCCTTCTCATCGGGACCTGCCGCGAGGAGGTCGACGATCTCGCACTGGAGCCGGTTCGTGTCCTGGAACTCGTCCACCATGATCGAGCGGAAGCGCCAGCTCTCGGTCTTGCGCACCGCCTCGTCGTCGCGGAGCAGGTCACGCGCGAGTAGCTGCAGGTCCTCGAAGTCGAGGGCGGACTCCCGGTCCTTCGCTGCTCGGTAGGCACCCGCGAAGCGCTCGAGGAGCTCCTGGAGGAGGTCGCGGTCTCGGGCCGCGAGCGCGTCGAGGGCCGCCTGCTCCACCCCCTTCCGCGCCTCGTCGTAGGTGGCCGCGCGCTCGCCGCGCGCCCGCAGCTCGGAGAGGTCGAGGAGCCGCTCGGGCAGCGAGCGCTCCGCGAGCAGCTCGAGCGCGCGCTCGGCGGTCGCCCGCGCGGTCTCGCCCGCGTCCGCGTCCTCGGCGAGGCAGCGGGCGGCCTCCCGGAGCTCCTCGGCTCGCCGGTCGAGCCCCGGCCGCTCGCCGAGGTCGAGGACGAGCGGGCGCCCGGCCGAGCGCAGCGTCTCGTAGACGCCGGTGAGCATCCGCCGCAGCGCCCGCGCGCCGTACGTCGCGAGCAGGCCCGTCCGCTCGGGATCGCCGTCGGCCGAGAAGGCGGTGAGCGCGTCCTCGAACGCCTCGCTCTGGAGCACGCGGGCCTGGCTCTCGTCGAGGACGCGGAAGCGCGGGTCGATTCCCGCCGAGAACGGATGCGCGCGCAGGAGCCGGTGGCAGAAGCCGTGGATGGTGGAGATCCACGCCGCGTCCAGCTCGCGGGCGAGCTCGGGGCGTCCGAGGGCGGCCAGCCGGGCGCGTATGCGGTCGCGGAGCTCCCCCGCCGCCTTCTCCGTGTACGTGATGACGAGCAGCGAGTCGACGTCGAAGCCGCGCTCGCAGACGGCCTTGGCGAAGCGCTCGACGAGCACGGTCGTCTTCCCTGTCCCCGCGCCCGCGGAGACGAAGACGACGCCGCCCGCCTCGATCGCGGCTTCCTGCTCGGGGTTCGGCGCCCGGGTCTCGACGACGCTCACGCCCGCCGCACCCGGCACATCGCGTAGAGGTCGCACCAGGAGGGGCAGCCGGCGTCGCCGAGCGGGTCGTGGCGGACGTCGCCGGCGCGCATGCGCCCGACGAACTCCCGCGCGTGCGCCGCGGCCCCGTCGATCTGCGCCCAGAACTCGTCCTCGTCGCGGTAGTCGCTCTCCGGGAAGCCGGGAAGGTCCTCCCGCGCGGACGCGCGCAGGAGCCCGCGAGCCGCACGCTCGCCGGCGAGTGCGCGGTAGAGGCCGCCGAGCGGCTCGATCCCGACGAGGTCGCGAAGGACGAGCATGTAGAGGGGGATCTGGAGCTTGAGCTCGGACTCGATCTTCGCCGCCGAGTACGCCGTCTTGCCCGACTTGTAGTCTTGGACGATCCCCCGGGCGCTGAACGGGTCGACGTCGATCCTGTCGATCTTCCCGGAGAGCGTGAAGCCCCCGAGGTCGAGGCCGCGCTGGAGCTCCGGGGCCGACCGCTCCGAGCCGAAGGAGACTTCGAAGCGGCGCGGGACGAGCGCGAGCTCCGCTTCCGCCTCGGCGCGGACGAAGCTCTCGAGGTCGCGCCGGAGCTGGCTCTCGAGCTCGCGCCGCTCCAGCGGCGAGAGCTCCTGGCGGATGCCCGCGAGCGCGTCGTCGAGGCAGCGCCCGAGGAAGCGGA
This sequence comes from Gaiellaceae bacterium, assembly GCA_036260055.1. GTDB lineage: Bacteria > Actinomycetota > Thermoleophilia > Gaiellales > Gaiellaceae > DASQWP01. Next base: position 10,556 of record DATAAQ010000057.1, read on the forward strand.
CCGCCTCCTCGACGTTGCCCGCGTCGACACGCTCCGCGCCGAGCTCCTTCGGGAGGCCGCCGAAGAAGCGGCTGAGGGCGGTGTGCGCGAGCGAGCCGCGAAGCTTCGCGTCGACCTGCGCGTCGATCTCCCTGGGCGAGATGACGCGCTCGAGGAGCCAGATGGACGAGCACGAGGCGAAGGCCTCGAGCTCGGTGGCGCCGAACGTCGTGCGGGCGCCGAGCTCGGCCAGCACCGCGGGGTGGCGAAGTCGCGTCGGGCGGTCGAACGCGCGACGCGCGCGCTCGAGCCTGCGCTCCCAGCCGTTCGCGCGCGCGAGCGCCTCCGCCGCAACGGCGTCCGTCGCGTCGAGGGCGGCGAGCGCACGCACGCGCTCGCGCTCGGTCGAGGCGTCCTCGAGCCGCCACGTGAGCGCGGAGAGCGGTCGGCGACGCGTCCAGCGGGCGACCTCCACCGGGTCGAAGAGCGCGCGCACCTCGTCCCAGAACGGGCTCGCCTGGCGGGGCGTGCCCTCGTCGGTCGCCGCCTCGCGGACGAGGTAAAGGCGCCGCGACGCGCGGGTGCACGCGGCGTAGAAGAGGTAGCGGTCCCGCGAGACAGGGTCGACCTGCACGAGCCGGGCCCGGGTTCGCGCGTCCAGATCGCGCCTCGTGTCGTCGTCCAGGAAGGGGGATGCCGGCGTCCGCCGCGGGAGGCTGCCTTCCTCGAGACCGAGGACGAAGACGACCTCGAAGCGGCGGGTGCGCGCGCGCAGCAGGTCGAGGACCGCGACGCGGCCCGGCTCCGCCGGGCGGGCGAGGGGCACGGTCGCCCGCTCGAGCGCGGCGAGGACGTCCTCGCGGGCGAGCGGCTCGGCGATCCGCTCCCACCCCTCGAGCTCGGCGAGCAGGCGCGTCACCGCCTCGTGGGCGCGCAGGTCGAGCAGGGAGGCCGGGTCGGCGGGGGGCGCCTCGAGCCCGTGCGCGCCCCGGAGGAGCGCTCCCGCGACGACCCTGACGGCCTCGGCCGGGGACGCGGCGCCACGTGCCTCCGCGAGGAGCGGGAGCGGCCGCCCCCGGAGCTCGGTCGCGCGCTCCTCGACGCCCGTGCGCACGCCGAGCCCGCGGAGCCGCCCTTCCAGGTAGTCGGCGTGGGCGCGCGGGAGGCCCGAGTACGGCGAGCGGAGGAAGGAGAAGAGGTCCCGCCGCTCGCCGCTCCCCCACGCGAAGCGGAGGAGGCAGATGAGCGCGTGTCCGAACGGCGTCTGCGGCAGGCGGACGCGCCCCTCGAACGCGTAGGGCACACCCATCGTCGCGAGGGCGGTCTCGAGCGGCGCCCGCACGCGCTCGGGCGACGGGCAGACGAGCGCGATGTCCTCCGGCCGGACGCCGACCCGGAGGAGGCGGAGGAGCTCGTCCCCGACGAGCTCGAGCGACGCCCTCGCGCCCGCGCCCTCGAGGAAGCGAACGGCGCCCTCGAGCGAGGGCGGGTCCGCGACGGCGGCGTCCGTGAAGAGCGCGCGCTCCACGTGCGCGAGCGCCGGGTGCGCGATCTCGCCGTAGGCCGGGGGAAGCTCCTCGCTCCGACCGCCGGCCAGGCGGCCGAGGTCGGCCGCCGTCCGCCCGAGCGAGGCGAACGCGGGCCGTCCCGGCTCGTAGGGGAGCGACGCCGTCACGTCCGCTCGACCGGCGAGCGCCTGGAGGATGGCCCACTGCGCGCCCGTCAAGTCCTCGAACCCGTAGGCGAAGACCGGACGGCCGTCCCAGGCCGAGAGCTCGCTCTCGATGCGCTCGACCGCGCGCCGGCGCTCGACGT
>DATAAQ010000058.1:0-2611 GCA_036260055.1 Gaiellaceae bacterium
GACGACGTTCGAGATCGGCCGGAGCCCCGCGGCCGTCAGGCGCGCCTTCAGCCACGGCGGCGACGGGCCCACCCGCACGTCGCGGAAGAGCCTGCCGATGTACCGAGGGCAGCCCTCGTGGTCCTCGATCGTCACCGCGACGGGCTCGTCGCCGGCCCGCTCGGGATCGTGACCGGGCGGCTCGGTTAGGTCGAGGCCGTAGAGCGCGGCGACCTCGCGGGCGACCCCGTAGACGGAGAGCAGGTCCGGCCGGTTGGGCGTCGTCTCGAGCTCGAGGACGACGTCGGCGAGGGGGACGACGTCGGCGAGCGGCGTCCCCGGCTCCACGGGCTCGGGAAGGACGAGGATGCCCGCGTGGTCGCTCCCGAGGTCGAGCTCTCGCTCGGAGAGGATCATCCCGTCGGACACCGTCCCGCGGAGCTTCGCGCGCTCGAGCCTGCGGCCGTCCGGCAGCACCGCGCCCGGGAGGGCGACGGCGACGGTGGCGCCCTCGCCGAAGTTCCACGCGCCGCAGACGATCTGGCGCGGCTCGGGCTCGCCCACGTCCACCCGGCAGAGCTGCAGGCGGTCGGCGTTCGGGTGCTTGCCCGCCTCGACGACCCGCCCGACGCGGTAGAGGCCGAGGTTGCCGTCCTCGTCGGCGACTCCGCGGCTCACGACCCGCTCGACGCCGGCGACCGAGACGGTGATCCGGTCGGCCAGGTCCTGGACGGGCGCCTCGACGGGGACGTACTCCCGCAGCCAGGAGAGGGGGACGAGCACTAGAACTGCCTCAGGAGGCGGAGGTCGTTCTGCCAGAGGTCGCGCATGTCGGGGAGCCCGTGGCGGAGGAGGGCCATCCGCTCGAGCCCGCAGCCGAACGCGAACCCGGAGACCTCCTCGGGGTCGTAGCCGACGTTGCGGAGGACGTTGGGATCGACGAGGCCCGAGCCGCCGAGCTCGATCCAGCCGGTCCGCTTGCACGTGGGGCAGCCCGCCCCGTCGCAGATGAAGCACGAGACGGCCGCCTGAAGCGAGGGCTCCGTGAAGGGGAAGAAGTCGGTGGTGAAGCGCACCCGCCGCTCCTCGCCGAAGAGGCCGCGGGCCAGGTGCAGGAGCGTCCCCTTCAGGTCGGCGAGCGTGATCCCGCGGTCGACGACCAGCCCCTCCACCTGATGGAAGATCGGCACGTGGGTCGCGTCCGGCGTGTCGCGCCGGTACACGCGCCCGAGCGAGACCATGTAGACGGGCGGAGGCTGGGACTCCATCACGCGGATCTGGGAGGGGGACGTCTCCGTGCGGAGGACGACGTCGCCGTTCAGGAAGAGCGTGTGGAGCGGGGAGCGGGTCACGTGCCCCGGCGGCATGTTGAGCGCGTCGAAGAGATGCCACGTGTCCTCCACCTCGTCGCCGTCGACGACCCGGTAGCCGAGGCCGACGAAGATGTCCTCGACCTCGCGCCGCATCTGGGTGATCAGATGCAGGTGGCCGCGGTGGGCAGCATCGCCCGGGAGCGTGACGTCCACGACCTCCTCGGCCAGGCGGCGGTCGAGCTCGGCGCGCCGGAGCTCCGCCTCCCGGGCCGCGACCGCTCGCTCGAGCTCGTCCCGGAGGGTGTTCAGCACGCGGCCCCTCTCGGGGTCCCGGACCTCGCGCAGCGCGCCCTTCAGCTCGCTCTTCCGCCCGAGGTAGCGGACGCGGGCGGCGTCGAGCTCCTCGAGGCTCCCGGCGCCCGCGATCGCGCTTGCGGCCTCGGTTTGCAGGGCCTCGGGATCCATCCTCGAACCGTATCATCGGCCCTCGTGAGCTCCCGGCGAGCGCACTCGGCAACCGGGACGGGGCGCCCGCAGCCCGGTATCAGCCCGTACGACGCGATCGCGCGGCTCTACGACCCGTGGAGCCGGAGCGTCACCGAGGACGTCGACTTCTACGTGGCCGAGGCCCGCAAGGCGGGCGGCCCCGTCGTCGAGCTCGGCGTCGGCACGGGGCGCATCGCGGTCCCGACGGCCCGGCGGGGCGTGCGGGTCATCGGCGTCGACTCCTCGCGCGGGATGCTCGAGGTCTGCCGGCGCCGCGCGCTCGACGCGGGAGTGGATGAGCTCGTCGACCTCCGGCTCGGCGATCTGCGACGGCCGCCGGTCACCGAGCGCGTCCGCCTCGTGACCGCGCCGTTCCGCTCGCTGCTCCACCTCGCTTCGGACGAGGAGCGCCACGAGGCGCTCGCGGCCGCGCTCGGGCTCCTGGAGCCGGGCGGCCGGCTCGTCTTCGACGTGTTCGCGCCCAGCCGCGAGGACGTCGAGGAGACCCACGGCCGCTGGCTCGAGCGCGAGCCGGGCATCTGGGAGCGCGCCGACTGGGATCTCGAGCGGCGGGTGCTCACGCTTGCCGTGCGCGGGAGCGACGGGGAGACGACGATGGCGCTCGCCTGGCTCTCCCCCGAGGAGTGGAACGCGCGTCTGCGAGCGGCCGGCTTCGACGTCGTCGCCTGCTACGGCTGGTTCGACATGCGCCCCTACGCCGGCGGCGAGGACAGCGTCTGGATCGCCCGCCGCCCCGAGCGGAGACGCCCTTCGCCGGTCGGCGGCCGCGTCCGGAGCGGACACGTCGGGGTCTGACCCCGACGTGTCCGCTG
>DATAAQ010000059.1:0-7029 GCA_036260055.1 Gaiellaceae bacterium
AGCTCGTCGAAGATGTCGCCCAGGGTGACGATGTTCGGGGCGAGGTTGGGGACCTCGACGCCGACCGCCTGCTTCCCCGGGATCGGGGCGAGGATGCGGATCTCCGTCGTCGCGAGGGCGTAGGCGAGGTCGTCCTTGAGCGCGGCGACCTTGCCGACCTTCGTGCCGGGGGCGAGCTGGAGCTCGTAGCGGGTCACCCGCGGGCCGACGACCTGCCCGACGAGCGTCGCGTCGATTCCGAAGTTCGCGAGCGCCTGGAGGAGCGCCTCCGCCGTCCGCTCGGCCGCCTTGGCCGGCTGGCCCTCGTGCGGCCGTGAACGCTTGAGGACGCCGGGGTCCGGCAGCCGGTAGCCCGCGTGCTCGCTGGTGGGCGGGTCGAAGAGCGCGGGCTCGGCGGACGCCGCCGCCTCCGGCTCCTCCTCGGGCTCCCCGGGCGCGGCGAGCTGGTCGACGAGCACGGGGTGCGGGCCGGGCGCGTCCCCGACGACGTCGGGGTAGGCCTGCTCCCCGTCCACCGGTGGCGTCCGCGGAGCGGGCGGCGCCTCCTCGTCCACCGGCACCCGTACGAGGTCGACCGTGCGGCGAGCCGCCGCCGCCGTGTCCCGCGCGACGCGGGCGGAACGGCGCAGGACCGCGCCGAGGGACGCTCCCGTCAGGAGGAGAGCTCCCGCCCAGAGGAGGAAGAGGCCGAGGATGAAGCTCCCCGTCCCCCCCAGCAGCCGGCCCACGACCGCGTCGACGACGCGTCCGGCGCCCCCGCCCCGCTCGTCGCCGAGCAGCACGAGCGCGCCCGCCGCCGCGAGCACGAGGCCGGTCCGGAACGGCTTCACGTCGACGAGGGAGGCGCGTGCGACCATCAGCGCGCCGACGGCGACGAGGACGACCGGGACGCCGACCCGTGCGCTTCCGACGAGCGCGTCGAGGGCGGCGTCGACCCTGTCGCCGACGATGCCGCCGGAGCCGTCCAGCCAGGTGACGAAGGCGAGGAAGAGGCCGAGGCAGAAGAGCCCGAGGCCGAGGAGCTCGTGGTGCTGGCGGCCGCGGGTCCGCCGCGCGCGCTTCGCCTTGCGGAGGCGCGCGGGCGACTTCGGGCGAGGGCGAGACGAACGCTGCTTCCGCGCCATGGCTGCCGTTTTCGCGGGCGGCAGGCGCCCTCCTTCCTCGGACGGGGCGGCTCAGAGGGAGGCTATGCGCTCGACGAGGAGCTCGAGGAAGCCCTCGGCGTCCACGTCGACGCCCACGTGCACGTTCGGCTCGGCGCCGGTCCGGCGCCAGAGGTCCACCACCGTCCGGCCGCGACAGAGCTCCGAGCCCGTCTCGATCTCGACGTTCCGCTCGACCGTCTCGACGAGCGCCGGGCGGAGGACGTGCGCGACCGCCACGGCGTCGTGGATCGGCGAGCCCTCGAATCCGTACGTCTCCGCGTGGAAGCGGTGGTAGAAGCCGAAGAGGTCGGCGACGAGCTCCCCGACACGGCCGCCCGCGCGTACCCGCTCGGCGTGCGCCGGCGTGAACAGCGCCTTGTGCGTGACGTCGAGGCCGACCATCGTCACGTCGAGCCCGCTCCGGAAGACGCGCCGGGCGGCCTCGGGATCCCACCAGATGTTGAACTCGGCGGCCGGCGTGACGTTTCCCTCCGCGATGGAGCCGCCCATGAGGACGATCCGCCCGATCCCCTCGGCGGCTGCCGGATGGCGCGCGAGGAGAAGCGCGACGTTCGTCAGCGGGCCGGTGGGGACGAGCGTCACCGGGGCGACCGCCCCTGCGAGCCGCTCGGCGAGGAAGTCGACGGCGTGCTCGGCGACGGGCGCGCCGCGGGGGGGCGGCAGCGCGGGCCCGTCCAGCCCGCTCTCCCCGTGCACGTAGGCGGCGACGAAGAGGTCGCGCGCGAGCGGGCGGTCGGCGCCGGCCGCCACGGGCACGTCGCCCCGCCCCACGAACTCGAGCACCCGGAGCGCGTTCGCCGTCGTCTTCTCGAGCGTCTGGTTGCCCGCGACCGTCGTCACCCCGAGCAGGTCGAGCTCGGGGCTCGCCAGCGCGAGGAGGAGCGCGATCGCGTCGTCGTGGCCGGGGTCGCAGTCGAGGAGGACGGGCGTGCTCACGAGCTGCGCAGTATCTCGTCCACCTCGTCCGCCGTGGGGAGGGACGGCTGCGCTCCGGGCCGCGACGCGGCGAGGGCGCCGGCCGCGCACGCCCGCCGGAGCGCCTCCTCGCGGGCGCGGCCCTCGAGCCGCGAGACGACGAGGCAGGCGGTGAAGGCGTCTCCGGCCGCCGTGCCGTCGACGGCGGTGACCTTCGGCGGCCGGGCGCGGGCGACCTCCTCGCCGTCGTCGAGGAGGAGGGCGCCGTCGGCCCCGAGCGTGAGCGCGAACAGCGTGCCGACCGGACTGGAGCCGAGGGCGTCGAGCTCGAAGGAGTTGGCGACGATGAGATCCGCGCGGGCGAGGATGCTCTCCGACACCGGACGGGCGGGCGCGGCGTTCACGCAGAAGAGCCCGTCCGTCTGCGCCGCGGCCGCCGCGACCGCCTCGTCGCGAATCTCGAGCTGGCAGAGCACCGCGTCCGCCTCCCCGATCTCGATGCGCCCGGGATCGACCGCGTGGTTGGCGCCGGGCACGACGACGATCTGGTTCTCTCCCGCCTCGCTCACGAGGATGAGCGCGATGCCCGTGGCGCTCCGCACCACCTGCGTGCGCGAGAGGTCGACGCCGGCCTCGCGGAGGTCGCGCACGGCGAGCCGGCCGAACTCGTCGTCGCCGACGGCGCCGACGAACCGGACACGTGCGCCCAACCGGGCGGCGGCCACCGCCTGGTTCGCGCCCTTCCCTCCCGGGACGCGGCTGAGCTTCGCGCCGGTAAGGGTCTCCCCCGGCCTGGGAAGCCGCTCGCAGCGCGCGACGAGGTCGAGGTTGATCGAGCCGACGACGGTGACGCTAGGCGGCAAGCGCGCGCAGGTCGTCGACCGCGCCGTCGAGCAGGTTCTCGCGGAGGTCGAAGAGGCCGGCCCAGAGCGAGGAGCGGTCGGGCGCGGACTCGAGCCGGGCGGAGTCGGCGAGGCCCTGGAGCGCGCGGACGAGCACGGCGAGCTCGAGGTAGGCGTGCGCGACGCGGTGCGGGCTGGCGACGACTCCGGCCCGCTTGAGGACGTGCTCCCACTCGACGACCTCGCCCGCGCCCGGCTCTCCGTACCAGGAGCGCCCTTCCGCGTCGTCGGCCTCGAGCTCGAGCAGGAAGCGCCCGAGCGGCCCCTCCAGGCCCGAGAGCGCGGTCTCCGCGCGCTCGGCGGCCCGGCGGAGCGCCGCCTGGCGCCGAGGGGCGGTGCAGGGTTCCGGCTCCCCGCGCGCCCAGCGCTCGAGGAGCCGGCAGAAGGCGAGCGCCGCGACCTCGCTCGCGGTCAGCGAGCGGACGAGCCGGGCGGTCGTCGCCTCGGAGACGCCGTAGGAGCCGACGAGCTGAGCCCAGCCGAATGTCTGGCGGTCGAGCACTACCTCTACTGATACACGATCGGAGGGAAAGGACGTACCGTTCCCGCGGTCATGGCCCTCTACGACCGCGTCGCCGACCTCCCGCTCGAGGTCGAGTCCTACGAGCTCGAGGCGCTCGAGAGCCGGGTGTCCAGCGAGTTCACCCGCCGTACGACGGTGGTGCGGCTGCACGGGGCCGGGCACGAGGGCATCGGCGAGGACGTCACGTACGCCGGCGAGGACCACGAGGCCCTCCAGGCCGAGGGCGCCGTCCTCCCCCTCCGAGGGACGCACACGCTCGACGGCTTCTCCCAGCTCCTCGAGCGCCTCAACCTCTGGCCGGCCGGGCCAGGGTTGGAGCAGTTCCGCGACTACCGCCGCTGGGCGTTCGAGAGCGCCGCGCTCGACCTCGCCCTCCGCCAGGCCGGGCGGACGCTCGCGCGGGCGCTCGGCCGGACGCCGCGGCCGGTTCGCTACGTCGTCTCGCTGCGTCTCGGCGACCCGCCCTCGCTCGAGCCCGTCCGCCGCATCCGCGAGCTCTATCCCGGAACCCGGTTCAAGCTCGACCCCACGGGCTCGTGGACCGAGCAGGTCGTCTCCCAGCTCGTCGCCACCGACGCCGTGGACTCGGTCGACTTCAAGGGCGCCTACAAGGGAACGCCCGTCGACCAGGCGGGCGACCCGCTCCTCTACGCCCGGGTCGCGACCGCCTTTCCCGACGCCTGGCTCGAGGACCCCGACCTGAACGAGGAGACCGACCCCGTGCTCGAGCCGCACCGCAACCGCATCACGTGGGACGCGCCGATCCACTCGGTCGCGGACATCAACGGGCTCCCGTTCCCGCCCCGGATGCTCAACTTCAAGCCGTCCCGCTTCGGGAGCGTCCGGAGCCTCCTCGAGGCCTACGACTACTGCGCCGAGAACGACATCCGCGTCTACGGCGGCGGCCAGTTCGAGCTCGGGCCCGGCCGGGGCCAGATCCAGTATCTCGCCTCGCTCTTCCACCCGGACACGCCGAACGACGTCGCCCCGGGCGGCTTCAACAGCCGGACCCCGTCGCCCGGGCTTCCGCGGAGCCCGCTCGAGCCGCAGCCGGCCGCGTCGGGGTTCCGCTGGGGCGAGTGGGGCGAGCGCTAGGCGCGAGCGGACGGGGCGGCGCTAGACCTCGACGACGACCGGAAGGATCATCGGCCTGCGGCCCGTGCGCTCGGCGATCAGCTGCCCGACGTTGTCGTGGATGTGCTCCTGGAGGAGCTTGAGCTCCGAGACGTCGTGTGCGAGGCAGTCGGCGAGCGTGCGCTCGGCCTCCCGGCGCGCCTCCTCGAGAAGCGGCCCCGGGTCGCCCAGGCCGCGGGCGATCACCTCCGGCGTGCCGAGCTCGCGGCCGTTGCGGGCGCCCAGCGTGGCGACGACGATGAGGACGCCGTCCTCGGAGAGGTGACGGCGGTCGCGGAGGGCGACGTCGCGCACGTCCCCCACGCCGAGCCCGTCCACGAAGGTGCTCCCCGTGTCGAGCTGGTCGACGATGCGGGCGGACCCGCCCGCCAGCTCGACGATCGTTCCGTTCTCGGCGATGACGATCCGGTCGGCGGGGACGCCGGCGTCGATCGCGAGGCGCCGCTGCGCGGCCAGCATGCGGAACTCGCCGTGCACCGGCATGACGTTCCGCGGCCGCAGGAGCGCCAGCACCGTCCGGATCTCCTCCGCGTTCCCGTGGCCGGAGACGTGCACGGGCGCGATCTCCTGGTGGAGGACCTCGGCGCCCGACTTGGCCAGCCGGTTGATGGTGTCGTGGACCCGGAGCTCGTTCCCCGGCACGGGCTTGGCCGAGATGATGACCGTGTCGCCCGGCTCGATGGAGACGTGCGGATGGTCGTGGTAGGCCATGCGGGTGAGCGCCGACATCGGCTCGCCCTGGCTGCCGGTGCAGAGGATCATCGTCTCCTCCGGCCGGAGGGCGTCGAGGTCGTCGGGCCGGACGAGCAGGTCGTCGGGAACCTCGACGTAGCCGAGGTTGCGGGCGATGTTGACGTTCTTCCGCAGCGAGCGGCCGACGAGGCAGACCTTCCTCCGCGCGTCGAGGGCGACGTCGATCGCCTGCTGGACGCGGTGGACGTTGGAGGCGAAGGAGGCGATGAGGACGCGGCCCTCCCGCTGCGGGATGAGGTGCCGGAAGACCTCGCCCACGGTGCGCTCCGACTCGGTCACTCCCGGCCGCTCCGCGTTCGTCGAGTCCCCGAGGAGGAGGTCGACGCCGCGGTTGCCGAGCTCGGCGAGCTTGCCGAGGTCCGTCCGGAACCCGTCCACCGGGGTGTGGTCGATCTTGTAGTCGCCCGTGAGCACCACGCGCCCGCCGGGCGTCTCGAAGGCGACGGCGACGGCGTCCGGGATCGAGTGCGCCATCCGGACGAACTCGGCGCGGTACGGCCCGATCTGCGCGGGGGCGGCTCCGGGCTCGATCTCGTTCAGCTCGGCCGCGCGCAGGAGCCCGTGCTCGTCGAGCTTCGACTTGACGAGGCCGAGCGTCAGCCGCGTCGCCCAGACCTCGGGGACGTCCACCTCCCGGAGCAGGTACGGGAGCGCGCCGACGTGGTCCTCGTGGCCGTGCGTGAGCACGACCGCGCGGACGTCGTCGCGGTGCTCGCGGAGGTACGTGAAGTCGGGGAGGACGAGGTCGACGCCGAGGTGCTCGTCACGCGGGAAGGAGAGCCCCGCGTCGACGACGACGAGGCCCTCGTCGCACTCCACGACCGTCATGTTCTTGCCGACCTCGCCCAGGCCGCCGAGCGGGATGAGCCGGGTGCTGCCCGAGGGCATCGTCAGGCTGGGGCCGTCTCGAGGACGCCGGCGCGCTCGAGTGCGCCGCGAATCGTCAGCTTCTCCTCCGGCGTGGCCTCGACCAGCGGCAGCCGGTGAGCGCCGACGTCGTGGCCGAGCATGTTGAGCGCCGCCTTGACGGGAATCGGGTTCGTCGTGACCGCGAGCGCCTCGAGGACGGGCCGCAGCTCCTTCTCGAGCTCCGCGGCTCCCCCCCGGTCGCCGTCGCGGTAGCGGGCGACGAGGGCCCTCACCTGCGGGCCGACGACGTGCGTGTAGACGAGGATGCCGCCCGCGCCGCCGAGCTCGAGGAACGGGAGGAGGAGGTCGTCGTTCCCCGCGTAGAGCGCGAGATCGGTCTCCTCGAGGATGCGGCGCGCCTGCGCCGGGTCGGTGGTCGCCTGCTTCACGGCCCGCACGTTGGGAATCTCCGCCAGCTCCGCGAGGGTCTCGGGCTCGAGGTTGACGACTACGCGCTGCGGGATGTTGTACGCGACGATCGGCCTGTCCGTCACCTCGGCGATGGCGGCGAAGTGCGCGACGACGCCGCGCGGGGGCGGCTTCGAGTAGTAAGGGGTCACGACGAGGAATCCGTCCACGCCGAGCTCGTGCGCTGCGGCCGTCAGGTGAACCGAGTGGGCCGTCGAATACGTTCCCGTGCCGGCGACGACCGTCGCGCGGTCGCCGACGGCTTCGACCGCGGCGGCGAAGAGCTCCAGGCGCTCCGCGTCCGAGAGGGTCGGCGACT
>DATAAQ010000060.1:0-10114 GCA_036260055.1 Gaiellaceae bacterium
CCGCGAGCAGACGCTCGAGACCGCGCGAGCGGTGAACGAAGCCGGGGCGACGATGCTCCGCGGCGGGGTCTTCAAGCCGCGCACGTCGCCGTACACGTTCCAGGGCCTCGGCCTGGAAGGGCTCGCGATCCTCGCGGAGGCGCGCGAGGAGACCGACCTCCCGATCGTCACCGAGCTCATGGACCCGCGCCACGTCGAGGCGGTGCTCGAGACGGCCGACGTGATCCAGATCGGCGCGCGGAACATGCAGAACTTCATCCTCCTCTCCGAGGTCGGGAGGGCGGGCAAGCCCGTGCTCCTCAAGCGCGGCCCTTCCGCCTCGGTCGAGGAGCTCCTGATGGCGGCGGAGTACGTCGTCAAGGAAGGCAACGCCCGCGTCATCCTCTGCGAGCGCGGCATCCGCACCTTCGAGCGCTCCACGCGCTACACGCTCGACATCGGCGCGATTCCCGTCCTCAAGCAGGAGACGCACCTGCCGGTGATCGTCGACCCCTCGCACGCCGCGGGACGGCGCGACCTCGTGCCGGCGCTCGCGCGGGCCGCCGTCGCCGCGGGCGCCGACGGGATCATCGTCGAGGCGCACCCCTCGCCGGAGGAGGCGCTCTGCGACGGGCCGCAGCTCATCCCGACCGCCGAGTTCCGCGCCTTCGCCGACGAGATCCGCTCCCTCGTGGCGCTGATGGGCAAAGAGATCGGCTGATTGGCGCTCGACCGTCTCGCCGTCGTCGGCACCGGCCTGATCGGCTCCTCGGTGGGACTCGCCGCCAAGCGGGCGGGCGTGGCGGAGGTGACGGGCTGGGACGCCGACCCGGAGTTCCTCGCGCTCGCCGCCGAGCGGGGTGCGGTCGACGAGCCGGCGGCGACCCTCGTGGCCGCCGTCGAGGAGGCCGAGCTCGCCGTCGTGGCGACGCCCGTCGCCGCCCTCCGCGCCGAGGTGGAGGCGGTGCTCGAGGCGGCGGCCGCCGGCTGCACGGTGACGGACGTCGGCTCGACGAAAGCCGGCCTCTGCGCGGGGGTCAGCGACCGCGTCCGCTACATCGGTGGACACCCGGTCTGCGGGTCGGAGGCGCGCGGCCCGGCGCACGGGAGCGGGCAGCTCTTCGACGGCGCGACCTGGTTCCTGACGCCCGTGGCCGAGACGGAGCCCGAGCGCTACCGGCTCCTCCACGGCTTCGTCGCCTCGCTCGGCGCCCTGCCGGTCGCGATCGAGCCGGCGGCGCACGACCGGCTGATGGCGCTGACGAGCCACCTGCCGCACGCGCTCGCCAACCTCATCCTCAACCACGCGGGCTCGCTCCGCGTGGACGGGCACGAGCCGCTCGCCGCCGCGGGCGGGTCGCTCCGGGACATGACCCGCGTGGCCGGCGCGAACCCCCGCATCTGGGTCGACATCTTCCTCGACAACGCCGACCAGGTTCGTGCGGCCCTGGGGGAGCACCGCCGGCGGGTCGAGGAGCTCGAGCGCGCGCTCGCCGGCCGCGACGCCGGCTGGCTCGCCCGCTGGATCGGCGAGGCGGCCGGGAACCGGCGCCGGCTGCTCGCGGAGGCGTTCGCCGACGTCGGCGAGCTCCAGCGCGTGCGCGTCCACGTGCCCGACCGCCCCGGAGTCCTCTCGGGGATCACGCAGGCCCTCGGCGCGGAGGGGATCAACATCGAGGACTTCGAGCTCGAGCACCTGTCGCCCGAGCGCGGCGGGACGCTCAGCGTGCTCGTGGCCGGCGAGGAGGCCGCCGGCCGGGCCGCAGGCCTCCTGGAGGCGCAGGGGTACTCGGTGATCGTCTCGCGGGCGTTCGAGGACGAGTAGTGCGGGTGGAGCCGGCAGCCGCGCTCCGCGGCGACCTGGCCGTCCCCGGCGACAAGTCCATCTCCCACCGGGCCGTCCTGCTCGGCGCGGTCGCCGACGGCGAGAGCGAGATCGAGGGGTTCGGGGCCTCGGAGGACACCCTCGCCACCGTCGCCGCCGTCCGTGCGCTCGGCGCCGCGGTGGACGTGGAGGAGGAGCGGGTGCGCGTCGCGGGCGTCGGGCTGCGCGGCCTGCGGCCGCCGCCGGCGCCGCTCGACTGCGGGAACGCGGGAACGCTTCTGCGGCTGCTGCCCGGCCTCCTCGCCGGGCAGGAGGGGCGCTTCGAGCTCGTCGGGGACGAGTCGCTGAGCCGCCGCCCGCTCGAGCGGGTCGCGGAGCCCCTTCGCGCCATGGGGGCGGCGGTCCTCACGGAGGACGGGCATGCGCCCCTCGTCGTCGAGGGCGGACGCCCCCTGCGGCCGATCCGCTACGAGCTCCCGGTCGCGAGCGCGCAGGTGAAATCGTGCGTCCTCCTGGCCGGGCTCTACGCGGGGGACGGGCCGACCACCGTCGTCGAGCGCGATCCGAGCCGCGACCACACGGAGCGGCTGCTCGAGGCGGCGGGCGCACGAGTCCGGCGCGGGCCGCGGGAGCAGGCGGTCTGGCCGGCGGAGCGCCTCCGCCCGCTTCGGCTCGCCGTCCCCGGCGACTTCTCGTCGGCCGCCCCCTTCGTCGTCGCGGCGACGCTGCTCGCGGGGTCCGAGCTCCGCCTCCACGGCGTCGGGATCAACCCGACCCGGACGCGCTTCCTCGCGGTGCTCGAGCGCATGGGCGCGCGCGTCGCAGCGTTCAACCGGCGCTCCGTCGGCGGGGAGCCCGTCGCCGACCTCGAGGTCGAGGCGGCCGAGCTCGTGGCGGCGGAGGTTCGTCCGGAGGAGGTGCCCGGCCTGGTCGACGAGCTGCCGCTCTTCGCGCTCGCTGCCGGGATGGCGCGCGGGGAGAGCGTCGTCACGGGGGCCGCGGAGCTGCGCGTGAAGGAGTCGGACCGTCTCGAGACCGTGAAAGACGCGCTCCGCCCCCTTGGAATCCGCGTCGAGACGATGCACGATGGCTTCCGGGTGAGGGGGGTCCCCTCCCGACCCAGGGGCGGGGGCGTGGTGGATGCCGCGGGCGACCACCGCATCGCCGTCCTCGGGGCCGTCGCGGGGCTCGTCTCCCGCGAGGGCGTCGAGGTCCGGGGGGCCGAGATCGTCGCTGTAAGCTTCCCCGACTTCTTTCCCATGCTCGATTCCCTCGCTCAGCGATGACGGTGCGCAGGCGCGGCGAACGCGCATGATCGTCGCCATCGACGGTCCCGCGGGCGCGGGGAAGAGCACGGTCGCCCGCGGGCTCGCCGAGCGTCTCGGCTTCCGCTATCTCGACACCGGCGCGATGTACCGGGCGCTCACCTGGCTCGCGCTCGAGGAAGCCGTCGACCTCGAGGACGAGCGGGCGCTCGCCGAGCTCGCCGCCCTCCACCCCGTCACGTTCGAGGGCGAGCGAGTCCGCATCCGGGGCGAAGACGTCTCCGAGAGGATCCGCGGGCCCCGCATCGACCGTGTCGTCTCCGCGGTCGCGCGCCACCCGGCCGTGCGGGCGATCATGCGCGACCGCCAGCGGGAGCTCGCCGAGGCGGGCGACGCGGTGATCGAGGGCCGCGACATCGGCACCGTCGTCTGCCCGGACGCCGACGTGAAGGTCTACCTCGTCGCCCACGCGGACGAGCGGGCGCGCCGCCGCCTCGCCGACCGGCCGGAGATCGGCGCGGAGGCCCTCGCCACCGACCTCCGCCTCCGCGACGAGCGGGACGCGGCGCAGATGCGGCCCGCCCCGGACGCCGCGACGATCGACACCACGGCGCTCACGGTTGCCGACGTTCTCGACCGGATCGAGCGCCTCGTGGAGGCGCGGGCGCGCACGTGACCCGCCACGACGTCGTCTACTGGACGGTCGGCAAGGGCCTGCTCGCGAGCGTCACCCGCACGCTCGTCCCGCTGAGGTCGTACGGGAAGGAGCGCGTGCCCCGCGAGGGCGGCTGCGTCCTCGCCATGAACCACTTCTCCTACGTCGACCCGCCGGCGTTCGGGACGCTCTGCCCCCGCCGGATCGTCTTCGTGGCCAAGACCGAGCTCTTCGCCTATCCGGGCCTCGGTCAGCTCATCACCGCGCACGGGACGCTGGCCATCCGCCGCGGCGAGTCGGACCGGGACGCGCTCCGGCGAATGCGCGAGACGGTCCGGCGGAACGAGCTGCTCGGCCTCTTCGTCGAGGGGACCCGCCAGCGTCAGGGCGTTCCCGGGAGGGCGAAGCCCGGCGCGGCGATGGTCGCGATCCAGGAGGGCGTCCCCGTCCTCCCGGCCGCCATCCACGGCTCGCAGCACTGGCGCGCGGGGAACTTCCACCCCGTCTCGATCGCCTGGGGCGAGCCGATGCGCTTCGCCGAGTACCCGCGCAACGGGCGCGGCTACGCCGCGGCGACGGAGGAGATCGAGTCCGAGCTCCGTCGCCTCTGGGAGTTCCTCGTGCGCATGCACGAGCTCGGGCGCCCGGCGGGCGTCCCGCCCCGCCGAGCCAAGGTCCCCGCGAAGGTGGCGTGACCGTGACGGGGGCGCCGCTCCTCGGCGTCGTCGCCGTCGTCGGGTTCCCCAACGTCGGCAAGTCGACGCTCGTGAACCGCCTCTCCGCCACGCGCGAGGCCGTCGTCTTCGAGACGCCCGGCGTCACACGCGACCGCAAGGACGTCGTCTGCGAGTGGAGCGGCAAGCGCTTCCTCCTCGTCGACACGGGCGGCGTCGACGTGGCCGACCCCTCGCCGCTCACGCGGGAGATCGCCGAACAGGCGCGGCGGGCGGTCGCCGAGGCCGACCTCGTCCTCTTCCTCGTGGACGCGAAGGCCGGCGTCACGCCCGGGGACGAGGAGGTGGCGGAGATCCTCCGCCGGGCGCGCAAGCCGGTGATCGTCGTCGCGAACAAGATCGACGACCCGCGCCGGGACGCGGAGGCGGTCGAGTTCCACGCGCTCGGCCTCGGCGAGCCGGTCGCGCTCTCGGCGCTCCACGGCCACGGCACGGGTGACCTGCTCGACCGGATCGTGGCGGAGCTGCCCGGGACGGGACCGCCCGAGGTGGGGGAGGAGGCGATCCGCGTCGCCATCCTCGGGCGGCCGAACGTCGGCAAGTCGAGCCTCGTCAACGCGCTCGTCGGCGAGGAGCGGGTGATCGTCTCCGACCTGCCGGGGACGACGCGGGACGCGATCGACACGCTCCTTCGCCGCGGCGGGACGACGTTCGTGCTGGTCGACACCGCCGGTCTCCGGCGTAAGCGCCGCCAGCGCCAGGGGATCGAGTACTACTCGGAGCTCCGCGCGCTCCGGGCGGCGGAGCGGGCGGACGTCGGGCTCGTGCTCGTCGACTCCTCCGAGGGCCTGGTCGACCAGGACTTGACCGTCGCGGACGTGGCACGAACGGCCGGCTGCTCGACCCTCGTCGTGCTCTCCAAGTGGGACGCCGCCACGGTCGGCATCGAGGACGTCCGTCCTCGGCTCGAGGAGCGGCTGCGTCAGCGGCCGCCGATCGTCGCCGTCTCCGCGAAGACCGGGCGCGGGGTCGGGCGGCTGCTCGACCGCGTCGAGGAGCTCTTCTCGAAGCACACGAGCCGCGTCGGCACGGGCGAGCTCAACCGCTTCCTCCAGGACCTGCGCGGCCAGCGCCCGGGCCCCGCCCGCAACGGCCGCCGCCTCAACCTCCTCTACGGGACGCAGGTGAGCGTGCGCCCGCCCCGCTTCAGGGTGTTCGTGAACGACCCGGGCCTGCTCACGCGGGACTACGGCTACTGGGTCGAGAACCGGCTCCGCGAGCGCTTCGGCCTCGCGGGCGTCCCGGTGGTGATCGACTTCGTCCGGCGCGGATGAGCGTCGCGTTCACGACCGCCCGCCTCGTCGCCGAGCCCCTTGCGGCCCGCCACGCGGCCGAGCTGGCGACGCTCCACGGCGACGAGCGCGTGATGGCGACCATGGGGGGCGGGACCGCGACGTTCGAGGAGAGCGCCGCCTGGCTCGAGCGGAACCTCGTGCACGCGGGCGAGCCCGGCTGCGGCGTCTTCGTGTTCCGGGAGCACGCGACCGGCCGGTTCGTCGGCCGCGGGGTGGTGCGCCGCATCGAGATCGGGGGCGCCGAGGAGGTCGAGGTCGGCTACGCCGTCGCCGCCGAGCTCTGGGGGCGTGGCCTCGCCACGGAGATGGCGGAGGGGCTCGTCGCCCACGCCGAGGCGGGGGGGCACGCCGACCTCGTCGCGTACACGGAGCCGGCGAACGCCGCGTCACGCCGCGTGATGGAGAAGGTCGGGTTCGCGTACGACCGCGACGTCGAGCACCACGGACGCCGGCAGGTGCTCTACCGCCGAAGCGCGCCGCGGTGAAGGTCGTCGTCCTCGGGGGCGGCTCGTGGGGCTCGGCGTTCGC
Source organism: Gaiellaceae bacterium (assembly GCA_036260055.1). Lineage (GTDB taxonomy): Bacteria > Actinomycetota > Thermoleophilia > Gaiellales > Gaiellaceae > DASQWP01. Next base: position 6,282 of record DATAAQ010000060.1, read on the forward strand.
GGCGCTCCTCGTCGAGCGCGGGCACGACGTCACGCTCGCGTGCCGCGACCCCGAGCAGGTCCGCGCCATCGCCGAGACCGGACGGAACCCGCGCTACGTGCCGACCGCCGACCTCGCCGGAGTTCGGGCGGCGACGGTCGCGGAGGCGCCGCTCGCGGCCGCCGACCTCGTCTGCCTGGCCGTTCCGAGTCGGGCGTTCGCCGAGGTCGTCGCAGCGCTCCCCGGCAGCGCTCCGGTCCTCAGCCTCACCAAGGGCCTCGACCCCGCGAGCGGCCGCCGCCTCTCGCAGGTCGTCGCCGGCCGGGCGGTCGCCGTCCTCTCCGGCCCGAACCACGCGGAGGAGATCGCCGCCGGCCTTCCGGCCGCGGCCGTCCTCGCGAGCGAGGACGAGGTGCTCGCGCTCCGCCTCCAGGACGAGCTTCACGGCGCGCGCTTCCGCGTCTACGTGAACAGCGACCTCGTCGGCGTCGAGCTCAGCGCCGCGGCGAAGAACGTCATGGCGCTCGCCGCCGGAGGGGTGGACGGCTTCGGGCTCGGCGACAACGCGAAGTCCGCGCTCATCACGCGTGGCCTCGCGGAGATGGCGCGCCTGGGTGAGGCCTGCGGCGGCCGGGCGGAGACGTTCGCCGGCCTGGCGGGGATGGGCGACCTCGTCGTCACGTGCTTCAGCGGCTACAGCCGGAACCGCCGCGCGGGCGAGCTGATCGCCCGCGGCACCTCGCCGGCGGAGGCCGAGCGCGAGATCGGGATGGTGGTGGAGGGGATCACGACCGCGCCCGTGCTCCGGGACCTCGCGCGCGGCCTCGGCGTGGAGCTCCCCATCACGGAGGCCGTCTGCGAGGTCCTGGCCGGCACGAGCCCCCTCGATCTGGTGTCCGGTCTCATGGGTCGACAGCCGACTGATGAGTAGAGTGGCTCTCGTGCGCGTCCTTCCCGCTCTCCTCCTCGCCCTCGTCCTCGCGGCGGCAGCCTGCGGCGGGGAAGGCGGCGGCGCCGGCGGCGAGGCCGCCTCGATCGTCCCGGCGGACGTCGCGTTCTACGTCTCCGTCGACACGGACTTCGAGGGCGAGCGCTGGCAGCAGGCGGAGGAGCTCGTGCGCAAGTTCCCGGACGGCGAGCGCGCGGTCGAGATGCTTCTCTCCGAGCTCGAGGCCGACGAGGGCGTCAGCTTCGAAGAGGACGTGAAGCCGGCCCTCGGACCGGAGGTGGCGGTGGCGGTCCTCGACGTCTCCGCCGACGAGCCGACGATCGTCGGGCTCACACAGCCGCGCGACCGGGCGAAGCTCGAGGAGCTCCTCGCGAGAGGCGAAGAGCCCGTCGTCACGGACGAGGTCGAGGGCTGGACGGCCTTCGCAGAGGAGCAGGCGCACATCGACAGCTTTCGCGAGGCGCTCGGCGGCGAGTCGCTCGCCGACTCCGAGGGCTTCGAGCAGGCGCTCGACGGGCTCGAGGACGGCCTAGTCACGCTCTACGTCGGCGGCTCCGCGCTCCAGGAGGCGGCCGAGCAGGACCCCGAGTTCTCCCAGCAGGATCTCGGCCTCTTCCTCCCCGAGGGCGAGTTCCCCACGATCGGCGCGGTCGTGCACGCCGAGGACGAGGGGGCGCGCGCGGACGCGAACGCGATCTTCGCGGGCGACGTCGAAGAGAGCGGCATCGCCGCCTCCTCGTTCGAGGCGGAGCTCCCGGACGACGTCCCGGGCGGCGTGCTCGCCTACCTCTCCTTCAACGACCTCGAGAGTCAGCTCTCGGCCTTCCGGGACAGCTTCTCGCAGGTCGACCCGGAGGTCGAGCGCCAGCTCGGGCAGGCCGAGGCGTTCCTCGGGGTCTCGCTCGAGGAGGACATCGGGCCGCTCTTCGCGGGCGAGGGCGCGCTGTACGTCCGCCGCGGGACGCCGATCCCGGAGATCACGCTCCTGACCACGGTCGAGGACGAGGAGCGGGCGGTCGCGACGCTCGACGACGTCGTCGCCGGCATCGGGCAGCTAGCGCCCGTCCCGCTGGCGGAGCCGCAGCGGACGGACATCGCCGGCGTGGACGCGCGCCAGCTCACGATCCAGCCGCCCTTCTCGCTCTTCTACGGCGCGTTCGACGGCAAGCTCGTCCTCACGACCTCGCGCGAGGGGATCGCCGACCTGCGTGAGGACGACGAGCGCTTCGGCGACGACGACGCCTTCGAGGAGGCCCGAGAGCGGTCCGGGCTGCCCGACGAGACGGCCGGCTGGGGGTACGTCGACCTCGCCGAGGCGCTCCCGCTCCTGCTCGACTTCGCCTCCGCGGGGGGCGAGGCCGTCCCCACCGAGGCCCGCGCCAACATCGAGCCCCTGCAGAGCGTCGTCTTCTACTCGACCGTGGACGGCGAGCGCATGCGCTTCTCGCTCTTCCTCGGCGTCGAGTAGGACCCTCGGCGCAGCGAGCCGCGGGGCGACGCGCTAACCGATCTCGCCGAGGAAGCCGAGCACGCGTTCCGTGAGCAGCGCCGCGGCGCTCTCGTCGTAGCCCGGGAGGCTTTCGTCGGCGAAGAGGTGCCGATCGCCGGGGCAGAGGAACAGCTCCGCGGTCTCGATCGTCTCCTCGAGTCGGCGGGCGACGTCGAGATCGCCCCACTCGTCGGCGTCCATCGTGTGGATCTGGAGCGGAACGCCCTGCGGCCACGGCCGCTCGAACTCGGAGGTGGGAACGCAACCGCGAAACAGCAAGGCTCCCTTGGCACCGGGCTTCGTCTGCGCCAGCATCTGCGCCGGGAGCGCACCGAGCGAGAACCCGGCTTAGACCATTCCGCCCGGGAACCTCTCCGCGGCACGGCGACCGCGCTCGGCGAAGGAGACGCAGCCGGGCGTCAGCCCCTGCGCGTGGTGAAAGAGCAGCACCTCGGCCACGCGGACGCAGCCTAGCCGCCGAGTTGAGCCTCTCGAGCGCGCCACCCTCTCGCGAGCGCCGCGGAGGATGGATGATGGCGTCTCCATGAGCACGATCGACGTCCCGGTCGCCCTGCTCGGCTACGGCACCGTCGGGTCGGCCGTCGACCGGCTGCTGCGGGAGAACGCCGCCGAGATCGAGCGAGCCACCGGCCACCGCCTCCGCGTCGTCCGCGCCCTCGTCCGCGACCCCGCGAGGGAGCGCCCGCTGGCCGCCGAGGCGGGCGTCCTCACGAGCGAGTTCGAGGCCATCCGCGACGACCCCGGAATCGCCGTCGTCGCGGAGGTCATGGGCGGTCTCGAGCCGGCGGGGAGCCACGTCGTCGAGCTCCTCCGCGCGGGCAAGCCCGTCGTCTCGGCGAACAAGCAGCTCGTCGCGAGGCGTGGCGCCGAGCTCTTCGCCGCCGCCTCGGAGGCCGGCGTGCAACTCCGCTTCGAGGCGAGCGTCTGCGCCGCCATCCCGGTGATCAAGGTGCTCCGGGAGGCCCTCGTCGCCACCAACGTCCACCGCGTCCTCGGCATCGTGAACGGGACGACGAACTTCATCCTGACCGAGATGGAGGCGGGCGCCGCCTACCAGGATGCGCTCGCCGAGGCGCAGCGGCTCGGCTTCGCGGAGGCCGACCCGACGGAGGACGTCTCGGGCGAGGACGCGGCCGCGAAGATGGCGATCCTGGCGACGATCGCGTTCGGCTCGAGGGTCGTGCTCGACGACGTCGGAGTCCGCGGGATCGAGTCGGTGACGCCGGAGCACGTCGCAGCCGCCCACGAGATGGACATGGTCGTCCGGCTGATCGGCGCCGCGACGCTCGTCGGCGAGCGCCTCGACGTCCGCGTAGGGCCCGCGCTCGTCGACCGCCGACACCCGCTCGCCGCCGTCGAGGGCGCTTTCAACGCCGTCATGCTCCAGGGCGACGC
>DATAAQ010000061.1:0-3738 GCA_036260055.1 Gaiellaceae bacterium
GCGCCGCGCTCACCGTGCGAGGGAGCGCGGCCGGCCTCGGGTTCGGCGTCTCCGTCCTGACGCTCGTATCCGGGGCGTACTTCCCGATCGACCTGTTCCCCGGCTGGGTGCAGGCGTTCGCGGAGGTCAACCCGCTCGCGATCACGATCGAGGGGATGCGCGAGGCCCTTCTCGGAGGCGCGGGCTGGTCGAGCGTCGCCAGCGACGTCGCGAAGCTCCTGCCCATGTCGCTCGCGTCGCTCCTCGTGGGGCTCCTCGTGTTCCGCCTGGCTCTCAAGCGCGAGCGTCGCGTCGGGACGCTCGGCCACTACTAGGTCTGCCGTGATCGAGAGCAAGACCCGGCTCGCGAGGAACCCCCAGGTCGTCTACCGCGAGCTCGCGGGGGAGGGCGGCGTCCTCCTCCACCTGGAGACGGCGCAGTACCACGGCGTCAACGAGACGGGCCTCGCGATCTGGGAGCTCCTCGACGGGGAGCGCACGGTCGCGGAGGTCGTGACGGAGCTCAGCGCCCGGCTGGACGACGCTCCGCCGGCGCTCGAGGACGACGTCGTCGCGTTCCTCGGGGCCCTGAGCGCCCGTGGCCTCGCGCTCGACTAGCCGGCGGCCGGCGGGCCTCGCGCTGCCGGCCAAGGCGGCCCTCGCGCTGCGCATCTGGACGCGCTTCCTCTTCGTCCGGACGATGCTGCCGCGCCAGCCGCTCCCGGCCTTCGTCAGCCGCCTCGGGCGCGCCCGCCGTCGCCGCCGCGAGCTCCCGCCCGCCCAGCTCGCAAGGGCGGTTCACCGCACGCTCTGCGTCCGCGGCCGGCGACCGACCTGCCTCGTCGCCTCGCTCGTTCTCTTCCGGCTGCTCCGCGAGCAGGGCGACCCGGCCGAGATCGTCATCGGGCTTCCCGGCGTGGCGAAGAGCAAGGACGCGCACGCGTGGGTCGAGCTCGACGGGGTCGACGTCGGCCCGCCCCCCGGCCGCGGGACGCACGAAGCGATGGCCCGGTTCGGATGACCCCGGCAGACGACCGCGGGACGACCATGCCGTCGGCCGGCCTGTGGGAGCGAGTCGACCGGCTGATCGACCGGGCCCCCGACCTCGCGGGTCTGCGGGCGCACCGCCTCCACCTCCTTGCCGCGCGCCGGTGGCGCGCCCTCGGTCGGACGGTACCGGAGGACCTCGTGCGCGAGGAGCGGCTGGCGGCCATGTGGGTCGTGACAGCCCCCGTCGTGCTCCGGCGGCTGCGAGAGGCCTGCGGGGGACCGGTCCTCCTCGTGAAGGGGCTCGAGGTCGCCTCCCACTATCCCGACCGCGTGCTTCGCCCGTTCATCGACGTCGACGTGATCGTCCCCGACGCCGAGAAAGTCCAGGGGGAGCTGCTGGCGGCGGGGTTCGTCCCGATGGCCGCGGCGGAGCATGTCGCCGCGTACCACCTGACGCCGCTACGCCTTCCAGACCTCCCCGTGCGGGTCGAGGTGCACCGCAGGCCGCGGTGGATCGCGGGTTTCGAGGGGCCGAGCCACGATCTCTTCTCCCTCGCGGTCGAGAGCCGGAGCGGGGTGGCGGGAATCGGGACCCTGCCGGCCGGACACCACGCGATGGTGGTCGCCGCGCACTCGTGGCTACACGAGCCCCTGCGGCGGGCGCTCGACCTCGTCGACGTCGCCGTGCTCTGCGAGGGCCAGGACGAGGAGGAGCTGCGCTCGCTGGCGCGCGCCTACGGGCTCGAGCGCGTCTGGCGGACGACCGAGGCCGCGCGCCGCGCGCTCCTCGGCGACGGTCCCGCCCCGCTCTCCCTGCGACTGTGGGCACGGAACCTCGCCCAGCTACGGGAGCGCACGGTCCTCGAGTTCCACCTCGCGCGCTGGCTCGGCGGCTTCTGGGCGCTCCCTCCGCGGAGGGCCGCCGCGAGGCTCGCGTCTGCGCTCGCCGAGGACGTGCTGCCGGCGCCGGGGGAGACGTGGAAGGCGAAGCTCGCACGTGCCCGGCTCGCGCTGCGCGATGCGGCCGTCGCGCGTTCGCTGCACGAGCGGGAGATCAACCGGGCCGGCCGAAACGGCGACGGCCGGGCGGCCGATCTCGCCGAGTAGAACCCGTCGCGTGCTCGAGCCGCGGTCGGGCCGTCCGCGTCCGGCGGTGGAAACTCGGGCGCGTCTCGGCCGTTGGTCTTCGGGCAGACCGACGCCGAGGAAGCGAGCTTCTACGCGTGAGCGGTGATCCAACCGTAACGACGAGCGGACGAAACGACGGGAGCACCGGACCCGCTCGCTTGCCCTCTACCGAGGTGATCGAAGCCGTATCCACGGCCGACGATCGCCTCGCCCCGGCCGCCAAGCTTCGGCTCGCTCTCCGGATCTGGGTCCGGTACGTCGCCGTTCGGCGGATCGTCCGGCGCGTCCCGTTGCCGGAGATGGTCGCCGAGCTCGAACCTCCGCGCCGGAAGGCCACCCCGCGCCATCCGCCCGCGCGGTTGAGCCGCGCTGTGCACCGCTGCCTCCGCCTCGGCGGCCGCGAGGCGACGTGCCTGGTCCGCTCGCTGGTGCTGTTTCGTCTTCTGCGCGAGCAGAACGATCCGGCGGAGCTCGTCATCGGCCTGGCGCCGCGGGGCAGCGACCCCTTCGCCCACGCCTGGGTCGAGCTGAACGGGCACGACGTCGGCCCGCCTCCGGGCCGCGGGCGCACGGCGCCGCTCGCCCGGTTCGGCGGACGGCATACGTGACGGCTGGCGCCGAAGCGCCCGCCGTCGAGTCCCGTTGGACGAGCGGCTAGGCCGACCTGCAGACGATCGGCTGGCCCATGAACGTGAAGCCGTCCGAGCCGCTGAGCTGCTTGTCGCACCCGAGAGTCAGCGCGTAGACCGTTCCCAGGACCGTCAGCGTGGGACTCTCGTACTCGATCGAACCGAGCGGCTTGTCGTCCATGCTCGGAACCTCCTGAACGTTGCGGGAGTCGACCACGATGCCGAAAACGTAGCTCGCCTTGCCAGCGGTCACAACTAGCCGTCGGGCTAGCATTCTCGCGTGCGCCAGGGCCACGAAGACGCGCCCGAGACCGGGCTCGGGCCGCGACGTGGCGCGTACGGGCTCGCGCTCCGCGGTCTCGATCGCGCCGGAGAACTCCTCGTCCCCGCGCCCGCTTCGTGGCCCGTGCTCGACGTGCTCGCGCAGCAGGGGAGCGAGACGCCGGCCGCCGACGTGATCACGGAGAGGCGGGCGGAGCTCGGCCTCGCGGCCGGCGGGCGGATCCACGTCGAGCGCGAGCCACTCCGGGCAGTGTTCGAGACGCCGGCACCGCTCGCCGACGGCGAGCTCGTCCATCCGTACCTGGGCTCGGCCGCCGTGGTCGCGGCATTCTGGTTCGGGTGGGAGAGCTTCCATGCGGGCGCCGTGGTCGTGGAAGGCGGAGCCTGGGCGGTGCTCGGAGAGCGGGAAGCCGGCAAGAGCTCGCTGCTTGCCTGGCTCGCGTTGACCGGCGTGGACGTGGCGGCGGACGACGTGCTCGTCGTCGATGGAGCGACCGTCTTCGCCGGGCCACGGGCGGTCGACCTCCGCCGCGAGCCTGCCGCTCGCTTCGGCGCGGGGGAGTATCTCGGCCGCGTGGGAGCCCGAGAGCGCTGGCGGCTGCAGCTCGGCCCTGTCGCCCCGGAGCTGCGACTGCGGGGCTGGATCTTCCTCGTCTGGGGCGAGCGCGTGGAGGCGCGGCGGCTGGCGGGCGGGAGCCGCGTGCTCGAACTCGCCCGGCAGCGGGCGATC
>DATAAQ010000062.1:0-5268 GCA_036260055.1 Gaiellaceae bacterium
GGCGACACCGTCGGCGACCCCTACAAGGACACCGCCGGTTCCGCGATCAACCCGATGATCAAGGTGGCGAACATCGTCGCGATCCTGATCATCCCGTTCATCACCTGATGTAGCCGGGGCGCCGCTGGCACGCCCGGTCAGTGGATCGCGGCGATGAGGGGAATGATGAGGACGGCGACGATGTTCGTCACCTTGATCATGGGATTGATGGCCGGCCCCGCCGTGTCCTTGTAGGGGTCCCCCACGGTGTCGCCCGTGACGGCGGCGGCGTGCGCCTCCGAGCCCTTGCCGCCGTCACGGGCGACACCGTCGGCGACCCCTACAAGGACACGGCCGGGCCGGCCATCAACCCGATGATCAAGATCACGAACATCGTCGCGATCCTGATCATCCCTCTCATCGTCGCGATCCACGGCTAGGCGCGGGTCTACGCGTCCGCCGCGCCGCGGGGCTTCGGCCTAGGCCGCTTCGGCGAGCCGGCGTTCGAGGTCGGCGCGCAGAGCGTCGGGCGCCGCGCCGAGCCTCTCGAGGATCTCGACGGGTCGCCCGCCGGCGGCGAGCAAGGCGAGGAGGACGTGCTCGCTCCCGACCCAGCTCTGCTTGCGCTCGAGCGCCTGGTCGACCGCGGCCTCGAGGACGTGCTTCGCCTCGCGGGTGAACGGCAGCCGGCCTCGCCCCGGCTGCCGGACGACGCCCCCGAGCTCGCTCCGGATGCGCTCGTGGTCCACCCCCTGCGCCGCGAGCGCCTGCGCCGCCGTGCCGCGTTCGACTGCGGCAAGGCCGAGCGCGAGGTGCTCGGGCCCGATCTCCGCGGCGCCGAGCTGGTGCGCCTCCTTCTGGGCGTGCAGGACGACGTGGCGGGCGACGCGGGTGAAGCGCCGGCCCCCGCGGCGCCTGCGGCCGCGCGGGGGCGTCCATCCCATCCGGTGCCCGACGGGCTCGTCGCCTTCGACGATCTGGTGGATCCGCTGGTGGCTGACCTCGAGCGCCTCGGCGATCTCGCGCATCGAGCCGCCCGCGGCGTGGAGCCGGCGAATCGCATGGTGGAACTCCAGCTTCGCCCGGTCGGCCTCGTGCTGAAGGTCGAGGAGGCGAGCGCGGAGCTCGCGGGTCTCCCTGAGGATCGCTTCGTCTAGCGTCATAGACGTCTATCTTACTAGACAACCGCGGATCTGTCCAGCGCGAGGACGACGGCCGGGCCGGTCGGGGCGAGATCTCGGCGAGGCTCTAGGCCGAGCGGCGGCGTCGCACCTGCGGCGGCTGCTGCCCGAGCGCCGCGTACGCGAGCGCCTGGAGCGACTCGTTGAGGCTCGAGAGCTCGTGGGCGATGCGCAGGAGCTGCTCGTGGGAGTCGAGCCGCCGGTTGAGCGCGTGCACCTCGTCGCAGAGGCGGTCGAGCCGCTCGAGGATGGCGTCGAGCTGGCGGTCGTCGAGGTGCTTGCGCTCACTCGCCATGGGCACTGATCTTAGCCAGCTCGTCACGGGTCGACACGACGGCGGCATCCCGGCCGAGCCGTGCGAGCAGTCGCGCGCGGGCGCCCGCACCGGCCTCCAGCGCCTCGATCCGGCGCGCCGCGCCCAGGTGCGCGAGCGCGACGCGGGCGAGCGCTTCCGGCGCGTCCGTGAAGACGCCGACCGGCGTGCCCGCCGCCTGGAGGAGGCGAAGGGCGGCGGCTGCCTCGGCGCTCGGACGCAGGTAGACGGGAGCACGATCCTCGGCGAAGCGCTCGAGCGCCGCCCGCCAGTCGCCGATCCCTGCCTGCGCCCAGCGGTCGAGCTCCTCGGCGGCGGCGGCGCGGTCGGCGGGGAGCGCGGCGACGTCGAGCGGGGCGATGGAGGCGTAGCGGCGGGCGGCGTCCGCGAGGAAGTCGCGCCACAGCGGGCGTGTGTCGCCGAGCACGCCGTCGAGGTCGACGGCGACCGCCCTCACCGCGCTAGCCGGGCGACGAGGAGGACGCCCGCGACGACGCCGACCGCGTCGATGAGCCAGTCGAAAGGCGAGCCCTGACGCCCGGAGACGAACGACTGGTGCAGCTCGTCGGTGACCGCGTACGCCGAGCCGGCGAGGATCGCGAGCGGCTCGCGCCGCAGCGCGCGCTCGAGGAGGCCGCCGAGCACCGCGTACTCCGCCGCGTGCGCGCACTTGCGGAGGACGACGTCCCACGTGCCGAGGCCGGTGTCGAGGCTCGGCACCGACGAGAGGGCGAAGATGAGCCCGGCCCAGACGACGACCGGCAGCCAGACCGTCAGGCGGGCCGCGAGCATGGCCACGGAGACTAGCCCAGGGTAAGCTTCCGCCCGACAGCCAAGGCGAGCGGAAAGGGAAGCCGGTGCGAGTCCGGCACGGTCCCGCCGCTGTGAGGGGAGACGCTCCTCCGCCGAGACGCCACTGGCCGAGGCCGGGAAGGCGGCGGAGGGGGGAGCCCCGAGTCAGAAGACCTGCCGCCCGCCTCCGGATCGTTCCCCTCGCGGAAGGAGGAAAGGTGCTTCAGCGATCCCTTCGGGCCCTCGTCCTCGCCGTGCTCGCGTTCGCGCTCGCGGCCTGCGGCGGCGGCGAGGATGCCTCCGAGAACGGCTCGCCGGCCGCGTCCGAGCCCCGGGCGGCGGTGCTCGTCACGCGCGACTGCGGCCGGGAAGTCGTCGTCGAGCGAACGGCCGTGCCGGCCGGCGGCACGGCACTGCAGGCGCTCGATCGTGTCGCGGAGGTCGAGACCGACTCCGGCGGCAGGTTCGTCACCGCGGTCGAGGGCGTCGAGCAGGACGAGAGCAAGCGGCTCGCCTGGCTCTTCTACGTGAACGGGAAGATGGCGGAGAAGGGGGCGGCCGAGGTCACGCTCGAGGCCGGCGACGTCCAGTGGTGGGACCTCCACGACTGGGAGGAGACGTGCCGCGTGCCGTCCGCGGCGCAGTAGCGGGCCGCAGCGGCGTCGGATGAGGATCGCCGCGCCACCGGCGGCCGCCCTGCTGGGCGCGGCGGCGGCGACGGCGCTCCTCGCGGAGCGACTCGCCGCCGTCGCCGCGCTCGCGGCCGTCCTGCTCGCCCTGACGCTTCGCGCGCCCCAGGCGAGGCGGGCCCCGTACCTGCTCGGCTCCCTCGGCTCCGGCCTCGGCGTCTTCCTGCTCTCGCCGTTCCTCGCGACGCTCGGCTTCCACGTCCTCTGGGCGGGCCCGACCGTCCCCGTCCTCGGGAAGCTGGACGTCACCGAGGAGGAGCTCCGGACGGCCGCGCTGAACGGGCTCCGCCTCACGGCCGTCGCGCTCGCCTTCACCGTCTACGCCCTCCTCGTCGACCACGACCGCCTCGTCGCGGCCGCCGGGTTCGCGCGACGGTCGGCGCTCGCGGTCGCGCTCGCCACGCGTCTCGTCCCGTCGCTCGAGCGCGACGCCGGCGGGCTGGCCGAGGCCGTCCGCGGGCGCGGCGTCGGCGTCGAGGGAGTCCGCGGCCGCGCCCGCCTCGTCCCGCCGCTCGTGGCGGGGTCGCTCGAGCGGGCCGGCAACCTCGCCGAGGCGATGGAGGCGCGGGGCTTCGGCCGGGCCGGCCGCACGCGGGCGCCGGGCGCCCCCCTGCGGACGGCCGACCGCGCCGCGCTCGTCGCCGCCGTCGTCCTCGTCGTCGCCGGGGCGATGTGGCTCTAGCCCGCGTCGAGCGGCTGACGTTCACCTATCCCGGGGGGGAGCGCCCCGCCGTGCGAGGCCTGTCGCTCGAGCTGCACGCGGGCGAGCTCGTCGCGCTCCTCGGCCCGTCGGGCTCGGGCAAGTCCACGCTCCTCCGTGCTCTCGCTGGGCTCGTGCCCCACTTTCACGGCGGCCGCTTCGAGGGCGTCGTCGAGGTGGGCGGCCGGGACACCCGGCGGGCGCGGCCGTCGGAGCTCGCCGGCACGGTCGCGACGGTGTTCCAGGACCCCGAGGACCAGATCGTCATGGGCCGGGTCGAGAACGAGGTCGCCTTCGGGCTCGAGAACGTCGGGACGCCGCCGGCGCAGATCTGGCCCCGGACCTGCGCCGCGCTCGCGGCGGTCGGCGCGGGCGCGCTCGCCCCGCGGCGCACGGCGGAGCTCTCCGGCGGCGAGCTCCAGCGCGTCTGCCTGGCCTCCGCCCTCGCGCTCGAGCCGGAGCTCCTCCTCCTCGACGAGCCGACGTCGCAGCTCGATCCCGAGGCCGCGGACGAGTTCCTCGCGCACGTGAGAGCCTCCGGGGCGGCTGTCCTCCTCGCCGAGCAGCGAACGGCGCGAGCGCTCGCGCTCGCATCCCGAGTCCTCTTCCTCGAGGACGGAGAGCTCCTCCTCGACGCGCCGCACGGCGAGGCGGTCGCGTGGCTCGCGGAGCACCGGCCGGCCTACGTGCCGTCGCCGCCCGCCGGGAACGGGCGCCGGACGGCTCCCGGCGAGGTCGTCTGCAGGGCGGAGGACGTCCGCTTCTCCTACCGGCGGGGCGCGCCGGTCCTCGACGGAGTCCACCTCGAGCTCCGCCGGGGAGAGATCGTCGTCCTCGAGGGGCCGAACGGCTCGGGGAAGACCACGCTCGCGAAGCTCGCCGCCGGTCTTCTGCGCCCGGATGCGGGGCGGGTGGAGCGCGCCGTCTCCGCCGGCTACCTCTCCCAGGATCCCGGTCGCTACCTCGTCCGCGAGCGCGCCGTCGACGAGGTCGCGCTCGCCGTCGGCGACCGCGAGCGGGCGAGGGCGGCGCTCGAGCTCGTCGGCCTCCGCGCGCTGGCGGAGCGGCATCCTCGCGACCTCTCGAGCGGGGAGCGCGAGCGCCTCGGCCTGGCCGCGGTGGCGGTCGCCGAGCCGGCGCTGCTCGTGCTCGACGAGCCGACGCGGGGCATCGATCCCGACCGGAAGGCGGAGATCGCCAGGTGGCTCTTCGCCTACGCGGCGGGGGGCCGGGCCGCGCTCGTGGCAACCCACGACCGCTCCTTCCCGGCCGACCGGCGGGTGAGCCTGTGAGCCGCGCGGCAGCCCGGGTCTGCCTCGCCGCCGGCGCCGCGATGCTCGCGGCCTCGGCGTGGGCGGCGCTCGATCCCGGCCGGGCCGGCCTGGCCGTCCTCCTCGCCGCGCTCGCCGCGCTCGCCGTCGGCTTCGCCTGGCTCGAGAGCGGGACGGCCTCGACGAAGGATCTCGCGCTCGTCGCGACGCTGGCCGGTGTCGCGGCGGCCGGCCGCGTCCTCTTCGCCCCGGTGCCCGGCGTCCAGCCGGTCACCGTCGTGGTCACGGCCGCCGGCGTCGCCCACGGGCCGCGACGGGGCTTCGCCGTGGGCGCCCTCGCTGC
>DATAAQ010000063.1:0-19639 GCA_036260055.1 Gaiellaceae bacterium
CTTCCCGGAGAGCCCAGCGCGGGGCGGATCGACGACGACGACGTCCGGCGGCCCGGCCCGCCCGCGGAGCTCCTCGACGTCCTGGGCGACGTCGCCGGCGAAGAAGGCGGCGTTCGCGATCCCGTTCAGCTCGGCGTTCTCGACGGCGCAGGCGACCGACTCCTCGGAGGAGTCGATGCCCCAGACGGTGAGCGCGTCGCGCGCGAGGGCGAGGGCGATCGTGCCCGTGCCGCAGTAGAGGTCGTAGAGCGTCTCCTCGCCGGTCAGGCCGGCGTACTCGCCGGCGAGCCGGTAGAGCACCTCGCACATCGCCGTGTTCGTCTGCAGGAACGCGTTCGGGCGGATGCGGAAGCGGAGGCCGAGGATCTCCTCCTCGATCGCCTCCTCGCCCCAGAGGAGGCGGCTGGGGACGTTCGTGACCTCGGCCGGCGTGTCGTTCACGGCCCAGTGGACGGAGCGAACCTCCTGGAAGCGGCGGAGGGCCCGGACGAGGCTCTCGGAGGCGGCCAGGTCGCCGGGCGCGGTGACGAGGACCACGAGCGCCTGGCCCGTGTTGCGCCCCTCGCGGACGACGAGATGGCGGAGGTAGCCCTCCTGCCGCTCCTGATCGTATGCGGCGAGCCCCTCCGCGCGGGCCCACGCCTTCACGTCGTTCCGGATCGCGTTCCCGAGGTCGGTCGTGAGCCAGCACCTCTCGACGTCGAGCACCTCGTCCCAGCGTCCCGCCCGATGGAACCCGAGCGCGGGGCCGTCGGCCGCCTCCGCGAACGAGTACTCGAGCTTGTTCCGGTAGTGGAAGACCGACTCGGCCGGCACGGCGGGCTCGAGCTCGAAGCCGGAGAGGCGGCCGATGCGGGCGAGCGCGTCCTCCACCTGCCGGGCTTTCGCCTCGAGCTGCGCCTCGTAGGCGAGGTCCTGGAAGCGGCACCCGCCGCAGGCGGGATAGTGCCGGCACGGCGCGTCGACCCGCGGCGCGCCCGCCTCGACGACCTCGAGCGAGACCGCCTCCGCGTGGTTGCGCTTCACCTTCGTGACGCGCGCGCGGACGGTGTCGCCCGGAAGCGCGCGGCGGACGAAGACGACGAAGCCGTTCAACCGCGCGACACCGTTGCCCCCGTAGGCGAGCGAGTCGATCCGGAGCTCGAGCTCCTGGTCGCGGGAGACGGGAGCGGCCATGGGGGGTGACCTTAGCGGCTCGAGTCGGCCTCGCCCGACTCTGCCGGAGCTACGCGAGCGTGGAGACGTACACCTTCCGCGAGCGGGGGCCGTCGAACTCGCAGAAGAAGATGCCCTGGTACGTGCCCAGGGCGAGGTCGCCCTCGCGGAGTGGGACGAGCACCTGCGGGCTCGCGAGAGAGGCACGGACGTGGGCGGGCGCGTTGGGGCCGTCGGCGTCGACGTGGCGCCAGCTCCACTCCTCGCCGACGATCCGCTGGAAGGCCTCTTCGAAGTCCTCGACGAGGTCGGGGTCGATCCGCTCGTTGATCGTGACGCCGGCGGTCGTGTGCGGGACGTAGACGAGCGCAGCCGAGGCTCCTTGCGCACCCTCGAGCGCGCTGCGGACGTCCTCGGTGATGTTGACGAGCTGCGTCCTGCGCTCGGTCTGCAGCGGAATCTCGCGCACGGCTCGCTAGGATACGCCACCGCATGGCGACGGCCCCGCCCAGGAGCGACCTCGACGCCTACCGCGACGAGGCCGACCGGTTCATCGCGGCACTCGACGAGGAGTACTACCTCCACTTCGCGGGCCACAAGGAGTCGTTCGAGCTCGAGCCGATCTACGAGCGCTTCGCCGAGCTGACCACGCTCGAGGCGTGCGAGCGCGTCGGCGCGGCCGCAGAGGCTTCGGCGGCCCGCGGCGAGGTCGAGCTCTGGCGCTTCGCCTGCGAGGGCTATCTCGGCAACCTCACGCGCTCGGAGACCGAGGAGATCGCCGGGCTCGAGGCCTCGTTGACGGCCGACGTCGACGGCGAGGAGATCCCCTTCCGGATGCTGAAGCCCGCGATCGCGAACGAGGCCGACCGAGCGCGGCGCCGGCGCCTCGACGCCGCGCGCGTCGCCCTCGGCGAGGAGCACCTGACGCCGCGCTACCTCGCGGCGGCGGAGACGCGGCGCGAGGAGACGCAGCGGCTCGGCGCCCCGACCTACCGCGCCCTGTACGAGCGCTTCGGCTTCCCGCTCGAGGACCTCGCCCTCCAGTGCCGGCGCTTCCTCGCCGAGACCGAGGACCTCTACGTCGCGGCGCTCGAGCGGCTCCTGCGCCGGCGGCTCGGCGTCGGCCTCGAGGAGGCGGTGCGCTCGGACGTCCCGCGCCTCTTCCGCGCGAGCGAATGGGATTCCGGCTTCCCCGCGGACGCGCTCGTCCCGGCGCTCGAGTGGACGCTCGACGGGCTCGGGATCGACCTGCGGGCGCAGGCGAACGTCCACCTCGACATCGAGTCGCGGCCGCGAAAGTCGCCCCGCGCGTTCTGCGCCCCCATCGAGGTTCCCGGACGGATCATGCTCGTGATCCAGCCGATCGGCGGCCCGGACGACTGGCACGCGTTCTTCCACGAGGCGGGCCACACGGAGCACTTCGCGCACGCCTCGCCCGATCTTCCCGTCGAGGCGCGGCGGCTGGGCGACAACGCCGTCACGGAGGGGTGGGCGATGCTCCTCGAGCACCTCGTCAACGACCCCGCCTGGCTCTCCCGGCGCCTCGACTTCGCCCGGCCGGAGGAGTTCGCCGCCGAGGCCGCCGCCGGACTCCTCTACTTCGTGCGCCGCTACTGCGGCAAGTTCCTCTACGAGCTCGAGCTGCACGGCGAGACAGAGCTCGAGGCCATGCGGGCCCGGTACGTCGAGTGGCTCTTCGAGGCGACGAAGATCGAGCCCGCGGAGAGCGACTTCCTCGCGGACGTCGACGCCGGGTTCTACTCGTCGTGCTACCTCCGCGCCTGGGCGCTCGAGGCCCAGCTGGCGAGCTTCCTCCGCGAGGAGTTCGGCCGGGCGTGGTTCCTGCGGCCGGAGGCCGGCGGCCTCCTGCGCGAGCTTTGGAGCGAGGGTCAGCGGCTCACCGCCGACGACCTGCTCGACCAGGTGGCCGATCAGCGGCTCGAGCTGTCCGCCCTGGCGGACAGAATCCGCGCCGAGGTGAACGCGTGAGGCGCATCGTCGTCGCCGGCGCGGCCGGCCGCGACTTACACAACTTCAACGTCGTCTTCCGCGGCCGCGACGGTGTCCGCGTGGTCGCGTTCACGGCGACGCAGATCCCCGACATCGACGGCCGCGTGTACCCCGCCGAGCTCGCGGGCGAGCAGTACCCCGAGGGGATCCCGATTGTCGCGGAGGACGACCTCGCCGCCCTCGTCAAGCGGGAGAAGGTCGACGAGGTCGTGTTCGCGTACTCGGACGTCACGCACGAGCACGTCATGCACGTCGGCTCGGTCGCGATGGCCGCCGGCGCCGACTACCGGCTCCTCGGCCCCCGCTCGACGATGCTGCGCTCGCAGAAGCCGGTCGTGGCGGTCTGCGCCGTGCGGACCGGCGCGGGGAAGAGCCAGACGACGCGCCACGTCGCCGCCGTCCTGCGGGAGGCGGGGAGGCGCGTCGCCGTCCTCCGGCACCCGATGCCCTACGGCGACCTCACCCGGCAGGTCGTGCAGCGCTTCGAGCGCTACGAGGACCTCGACGCGGCCGAGTGCACGATCGAGGAGCGCGAGGAGTACGAGCCTCACATCGCCGCGGGCAACCTCGTCTTCGCCGGGACCGACTACGCCGCCATCCTCGCGCGCGCGGAGGCGGAGGCGGACGTCGTCGTCTGGGACGGCGGCAACAACGACACGCCCTTCATCCGGCCCGACGTGCACGTCGTCGTCTGCGACCCCCACCGGCCCGGCCACGAGCTCCGCTACCACCCGGGCGAGACGAACCTGCGCATGGCGGACGTCTGCGTCGTCAACAAGACCGACACGGCGCCGCCGGAGGGCGTCGACGCCGTGCTGCGCTCCATCCACGAGGTGAATCCCGGGGCGCAGATCGTCCGCGCCGCCTCCCCCTTCGTCGTCGAGGACGGCCGCGCGGCCGAGATCCGCGGCAAGCGCGTGCTCGCGGTCGAGGACGGTCCCACGCTCACCCACGGGGACATGACCTACGGGGCGGCCGTGCTCGCCGCGCGCCAGCACGGAGCGGCCGACCTCGTCGACCCGCGCCCGTTCGCGGTCGGCTCGATCCGGACGACGTTCGAGCGCTACCCGCACGTCGCGGCGCTCCTGCCCGCCATGGGCTACGGGCGCCGGCAGATGGAGGAGCTGCGGGAGACGATCGAGCGCTCCGACGCCGACCTCGTCCTCATCGGCACGCCGATCGACCTCCGGCGCGTGATCGACCTCGGGAAGCCCGCGCTCCGGATCACGTACCGCCTGGATGAGCTCGGCGAGCCGACGATCGCGGGCATCCTGGAGAGCCGCGGCCTCATCGAGCCCGCGCCGGCGCTCGCCTGAGGCGCCGGTCAGGGTCGAGCGGCAGGCGGACGGCGAGGAGCCCGCGTGCTGACGGTGATCGCGCTCGGTGGGAACGCGCTCCTCGGGCCGGGCGAGCGCGGCACGGCGGCCGAGCACCGCGCCAACCTCGCCGTGACCCTGCGGGCGATCGGGCCGCTGCTCGAGGGGGACGTCGTCCTCACCCACGGGAACGGGCCGCAGGTGGGCAACGAGCTCCTCCGCCAGGAGCTCGCCGCCGCGGAGGCGCCGCCGCTCCCGCTCTGGGTCGCCGTCGCCCAGACGCAGGGCGAGATCGGGACGCTCCTCGCCGCGGAGCTCCGGACGCTCGTGCGACGGCCCGTTGCCGTCGTCGCCACGCACGTGCTCGTCGCCGAGGACGACCGCGCCTTCGACCGTCCGACGAAGCCGGTCGGCCCCTTCTACGAGGGCGGCCGCGCACGGGAGCTCGAGCGCGAGCGCGGCTGGGCGCTCCGGGAGGACGCGGGCCGGGGCTGGAGGCGCGTCGTCCCCTCGCCCCGCCCGCTCGAGATCCTCGAGCTCGAGGCGGTCCGGACGCTGCTCGCGGCCGGCACGGTGGTCGTCGCCGGCGGCGGCGGGGGGATCCCCGTCGTCCGCCGCGACGGCCGCTACGACGGTGTGGACGCCGTGATCGACAAGGACCACGCGTCCGCGCTCCTCGCGGCCGGGCTCGGCGCCGACCGGCTCGTCGTCCTCACGCAGGTGCCGGTCGTCTACCACGGCTTCGGCACCGAGTCGGAAGCGCCGATTGCGGAGCTCGTGGCGGGTCGGGACGAGGGGATCGTGGAGGCGCTGCCCGCCGGAAGCATGCGCCCGAAGGTGGAAGCCGCCTTCGCGTTCGTCGCCGCGACAGGCGGAGAGGCGCTCATCACGAGCGCCGAGGGGATCGCCAAGAGAGAAGCCGGGACCCGCGTGGTCCCGGCTTCCCCTCCGTGAGCGCTCTCGCGCCCGTTACTTGCGCGTGCTCGTCCCCTCGATCGCCCCCTGCGACCCGATCTGGATGCGCCTGGGCTTCTGCTCCTCGGGCTTCGGCACGCGAATCTCGAGGACGCCGTTCGTGTACTCGGCCCTGATGTCGCCCTCGCTCACGCCCTGCGGCAGCGTCACGCTGCGCGAGAAGGTGCCGAAGCGCCGCTCGAACCGGTAGAAGCGCTCGTTCGAGTGCTCGGACGTCCGCTCGCGCTGCCCGCTGACGGTGAGGACGTTGTCGTCGAGCTCGACCGCGATCTGATCCTCGGGGATCCCGGGGAGATCGAACGAGAGCACGAGCTCCTCCTCCGTCTCCCACACGTCGACGGCCGGGAGCCAGTTGGACGACTGGCCGTTGCCGGGCGTCCCCCCGGCGAGCTGGCCCATCCAGCGACCCATCTCGTTCTGAAGGGCGGCGAGCTCACGGAACGGTTCCCAACGCACGAGTGCCATTCGCTGACCTCCTTTCGCTGACCTTGTTTCAGCGGCCATGATAAAACCTTAGTGCTGTCGTGTCAAGTTCTCGCGACGGTACGATGCGCCGCGTGATCTCGGCCCACCTGAAGGGGCGCCACTTCCTCCGGGTGAACGACTGGGAGCCGGACGAGCTCCTCGCCGTCCTCGACCTCGCCGACCGCCTCAAGGCCCGCCAGCGGGAGCGCGTCCCGCACGCGGCGCTCCAGGGCCGGACGCTCGGGATGATCTTCCAGAAGCCGTCCACGCGCACGCGTGTCAGCTTCGAGGTCGGGATCGCGCAGCTCGGCGGCGTAGCCCTCCACCTGGCCGCGGGCGACCTGCAGCTCGGGCGCGGCGAGACGATCAAGGACACGGCACACGTCCTCTCCCGCTACCTCGACGCGATCATGATCCGGACGTTCGCGCAGGCCGACGTGGACGAGCTCGCCGAGCACGCCGACGTGCCGGTCATCAACGGGCTCACGGACGACTTCCATCCCTGCCAGGCGCTCGCAGACGTGATGACCATCCGGGAGCGCCTGGGCTCCTTCGAGGAGGTCCGCGTCGCCTACCTCGGCGACGGGAACAACGTCTGCCACTCGCTCATGGTCGCCTGTGCGAAGCTCGGCCTCGACTTCGTCGCCGCCACGCCGGCCGGGTACGAGCCGTCCGCCGAGGTCGTGGGCTGGGCCCGCACGGCCGCCGATCGCTCCGGGGCGTCCCTCGAGCTGACGAGCGACGCGCGCGCGGCCGCGGACGGCGCGGACGTCCTCTACACGGACGTGTGGACGAGCATGGGCCAGGACGAGGAGCGGGAGCGACGGCTCGCCGACCTCGCCGGGTACGGAATCGACGAGGGCATGGTCGCGCTGGCGAGCGAGCGCGCGGTCGTCCTCCACTGCCTCCCCGCCCACTACGGCGAGGAGATCGCGGAGGACGTCCTCTACGGGCCGCGCTCGGCCGTGTGGGACCAGGCCGAGAACCGCCTGCACGCCCAGAAGGCGCTCATGGCGCTCGTGATCCGCTGACGCATGCTCCCGCTCAAGGACAACGTCCCGACCCGGCATTTCCCGATCCTGACCGTCGGCCTGATCGCGGCGAACGTCGCCGTCTTCGTCCTCTACCAGGACGCGGGGCAGGGCGCCGGGTTCCTGGCCTCCGTGAACGAGCTCGCCTACCAGCCCTGCGAGGTCGAGAACTCGTGCCGGCAGATCGGCGAGGACTGGGCGGTGACGCTCTTCACGTCCATGTTCATGCACGGGAGCTGGATACACCTGATCGGCAACATGCTCTTCCTCTGGATCTTCGGGAACAACGTCGAGGACACGCTCGGCCGCGTGCGCTTCCTGCTCTTCTACGTCCTCGGCGGTATCGCGGCGACGGCGGCGCAGACGATCGTGACGCTCGGCTGGGGGACGGAGCAGGCGGCGCGGATCCCCAACCTCGGCGCGAGCGGGGCGATCGCGGCCGTGCTCGGCGGCTACTTCCTCCTCCACCCGCACGGGCGCGTGCTCACGCTCGTCCTCCCGTTCTTCTTCTTCGAGATCCCCGCCTTCATCTTCCTCGGGATCTACTTCCTCTTCCAGCTCGTGATCGGCGGCTACTCGTTCGTCCACCCGGAGCAGGGCGGCGGCGTCGCGTACTTCGCGCACCTGGGCGGGATCGCCTTCGGCCTCCTGACGGTGAAGCTCTTCTCGGCGGGCCGGCCGCGACCGCTGCGGCCGTCGTACTAGTGGAGCGTGCCGAGTTCGAGCGGCACGTCGAGCAGGCGCTCGAGTCCCTGCCGCCGGAGCTGCGGCGGGCGATGTCGAACGTCGAGATCGTCGTCGAGGACGAGAACCGAGAGGACCCCGACCTCTTCGGCCTCTACCTGGGGATTCCGCTGACGGAGCGCGGCGAGGGCTACGCGGGCGCGCTCCCCGACAAGATCGCCGTCTACCAGCTTCCGCTGGAGGAGGAGTTCGGCGACGACCCGGCCGTCCTCGAGGAGGAGATCCGCATCACGGTGCTCCACGAGCTCGCGCACCACTTCGGCATCGACGAGGACCGCCTCGCCGAGCTCGGCTGGTCCTGAACGGACACGACGGGGTCTGACCCCGAAGACATGTCTTCCGGCGCTCGCGCGGGAGCCCCGCCGCGCCGCGAGCGCGCTTCCCGCCGAAGGCACAGCGGGCGGACGTGTCCCTAGCGGACATGACGGGGTCTGACCCCGACGTGGCCGGGCCGGACGGGGCCGGCTGAGGGGCTCGCACGCGGGCGCGACGGAGGGCGCTCCCGCTCGAGCGGGCGCTCGCTCTAGGCGTCGCGGAGCTTGACGAACCCGGCGTTGAGGAAGTCGGCGATCGCCTGGGCGCCGAAGACCGTCGCCACGAAGCGCGTCTGGCGCGGGAGCACGACGAGGGACGAGACGAGCCCGGCCGAGATCCAGAGCCCGACGCAGTGCGGGCACGTCACGAGCTCCCCGAGCGCGCGCCGCCAGCCCTCCGGCTCCGGCTCGCTCGCCTCCTCGTCCTGGGTGACCGGGGCGCGGACGAACCGCGTCACCTCGTCCTTGGCCACCAGCCGGCCGAGCTTGTACCCGGCCAGGGCGACCCGGGCGAGGTCGCCGAACCCGATCCGGGCGGGCAGGCGGTCGCCGGCGAGGAGCACGAACGCGCCGAGCGCGCCCGTGAACGTCGTCGCGAGCGTCGCGTACTCGGGGAGCGGCGGTGCCTGCTGCTCGGCCGTCGAGACCACGTCCGCATGGTCCCCGCCCGCGCCGGGCGGAAACCTCCCCGGTGTCGCGCGGGCCGCGCGCGGGTATGCGGGCGCGAGTCGCCATGCAGGAGGACGGAGAGCATCGAGCCGCCGTGCGCGAGACCCTCACGGCACCCGCGCGCCAGAACGCGACCCTCTCGGAGACCGGGCACCGACCCTGGCCGCTGCCGAAGCGGCACTGGCTGATGGGCCAGAGCTGGCTCGAGCTCCTCTTCGCCCACTGGCCGGTCGACCTCGCCGCGGTGCGGAGGCACGTTCCGCCGCCCCTCGTCGTCGAGACGTTCGACGGCGCCGCCTGGGTCGGGGTCACGCCGTTCCGCGTCACCGGCCTCCGCCTGACGGCGACGCCCCCGCTGCCCGGCGTGTCGGCCTTCCCGGAGCTGAACGCCCGCACGTACGTGACCGTGGGCGACAAGCCGGGCATCTGGTTCTTCTCGCTGGACGCGGCCAGCCGGGTCGCGGTCGCGGCGGCGCGCCGGTTCTACCGCCTGCCCTACTTCCGCGCGCGGATGTCCGTCGAGCGCCGGGACGGAACGATCGCGTACGCGAGCGAGCGGCGCGACGACCGCGGTCACGAGGCCCGCTTCCGGGCCGACTACCGGCCGCTCGGGCCCGAGGCGCCCGCGGCGCCCGGATCACTCGAGCACTTCCTCACCGAGCGTTACTGCCTCTACACGCTCGATCCCGAGGGCCGCCCGCTCCGCGCGGACATCCACCACCCGCCCTGGCCCCTGCGTCCCGCGGAGGCCGAGATCGAGACGAACACGATGGCGCCGCCCGGGCTCGACCTCCCCGCGGTCGACCCGCTCCTCCACTTCTCCGCCCGCCAGGACGTCGTCATCTGGAACCTCGAGCCGGCGGACGTGACCAGCCGAACCGGGGAGAGGACGGCGCCTGCGAGTGCCTGAGCGACTGCTCGCGATCTACCTGCGCGACCACCTCGCGGGCGCGACCGCCGGGCGCGAGCTCGCCCGCCGCACGTACGCGAACAACCGGGGAACGGAGCTCGAGCAGGCGCTCGCCCGGCTGGCCCGCGACATCGACGAGGACCGGGCCGCGCTCCTGCGGCTGATGAGCGAGCTCGGCGTCGCCCCCTCGCACGCGAAGAACGCACTCGGCTGGGCCCTCGAGAAGGCCGGGCGCCTGAAGCTGAACGGGCGGCTCGTCCGCCGATCGCCGCTCAGCCGGCTCGTCGAGCTCGAAGGGCTGGCGATCGGGGTCACGG
Source organism: Gaiellaceae bacterium (assembly GCA_036260055.1). Classification (GTDB taxonomy): domain Bacteria; phylum Actinomycetota; class Thermoleophilia; order Gaiellales; family Gaiellaceae; genus DASQWP01. The sequence continues at coordinate 9,907 of DATAAQ010000063.1, forward strand.
GGAAGCAGGCCCTCTGGTCGGCGCTCGAGCGGGCGGGCGTCGCCGCGCGGGGCGTCGACCTCGCCGACCTGCGCCGCCGCGCCGAGGAGCAGCGGCGCGAGCTCGAGCGGCTCCGGCTGGCGGTCGCGGCCGAAGCGCTGGACGTCGCGGGGCGGCCCCCCGCTGGCCCGCGCGCCGAGCGGCCGCGCTAGCCCGACGTGCCCGTCTGGTCGTGCGGCGCGCCCACCGGCTTCGACTCGGGCGAGCCCCGCTGCCGCAGGTAGATCGTGAACACCGCCATCGTCCCTACGGCGAGGAACTCCGACTGCCAGTTCTGGAGCGTCTTCTGCCAGAAGTCGGCCCGCCCCAGGTAGCCGGCCCAGGAGACGACGGGCTCCCCGTGGGCGCGCTGGTCCTCGTTGTAGTGCGTCCAGCCCGTGACCGACTGCGCGAGCCACGAGCCGACGAAGATGGCGAGCATCACGAGGAGCAGCGAGTTGGAGTAGAGACGCGTGCGCCAGCCCCCGACCTTCGCCCACGGGGGCGAGTTGCGCTGGGCGTGGCTCCCGATCAGCTGCTTGGCCTCCGACTCCTGCCCGGCGTCGTCCGGCGGCTTCGACTCGTTCGAGCCGCGCTGGATCAGCCAGATCGTGGCGAGGATGAAGAGGGTGAACTGGAGGTACTCCGACTGCCAGTTCTCCATGACCGCCTCGCCGAAGTCGGACGAGACGAGGTAACGGGCGTACGAGATCGTCGGCTCGCCGTGGGCCTGCTGCTCCTCGTTGAAGGACGCGTGCCCCGCGACGGACTGCCCGACGACCGCGGCGGCGAAGAGCGCGAAGAAGAAGACGGACAGCGAGCTGTTCCGCAGCCAGAGGCGCATCAGTTGTGCGTGAGGCCGACGACGGCGTAGAGGAGGACGCCCGCCACCGTCACGGCGAGGTAGAGGCTGAACATCGTCCGCATCAGGCCGCCTTCAAGGCCTCGACGAGGTCCTCCTTGGACATGTCCGAGCGTCCGGGTATGTCCGCCTCTTTCGCCAGCTCGTACAGCTCTTCCTTCGAGAGCCGATCGAGCCCGTCGACCTTCCGCTTCGGCGCCCGGCGGCGGCCCTGCGCCGCCTCGACGCTCGCCCGCAGCGCGGCCATGAGGTCGGTCGGCGCGTCCGCCTCCTCCACCTCGGCCGCGCGCACGGTCTCGCCGCGCTGCTTCGCGCGGATGATCTCGCAGAGCTTGTCCCTGTACGTGTCGCGGAAACGACCGACGTCGAAGTCGCCGGAGAACTCCTCGATCAGCCGCTTCGCCATGCCGAGCTCGCACTTCTCGACCTCGACGCCGTCGGGGGCGAGCTCGCCGACCGGCCGGATCTCGTCCGCGAAGTGCATCCGCTCGAGCGTGAGGATCCCCTCGCGGACGCGCAGGCAGGCGAGGTTGTCCTTGTTCCGCATGACGAACTTGGCCACGGCCGCGAGCCCGGTCTCGTCCATGGCCCGCAGGAGCAGCGCGTACACGCGCTCGCTGCCCTCCTGGGCGCCGAGGTAGTACGTGCGCTCGAAGTAGATCGGGTCGATCTCCTCGTAGGGGACGAACGCGCGGATGTCGATCGTCCGTCCTCCCTGCGCCTCGGCCTCGGCGGTCTCGAAGTCCTCGTCCGACATGTAGACGAACTCGCCCTTCTCGACCTCGAACGCCTTCACGATCTCCGAGTCGGGGACGGGCCGGCCCTCCGCCTTGCAGACCTTCTCGTAGCCGATCGGGCTGCCGTCCGGCTCGTGCACGAAGCGGAAGTGGAGCGTGTGCTCCTCGACGGCGCTGAACATCCGCACGGGGACGTTCACGAGCCCGAAGGCGATGGAGCCGGACCAGATCGCGCGGGGCACCCGCTACGACCCCTCCGCCAGGTCCTTCTCGGGGTGGCCGGGCGTGGTCGCCCTCCGGGTGGGCTCCGAGGCGAGGTCGAGCACGCGCATTCCGTGCACGTAGACGACGGAGCCGCCGAGCCAGCCGCCGAGCGTGAGGAAGCCGAAGCCGAGGAGGGTGCCCACGAGCGCCCGCGTCGTCATCTCCCCCATGACGTAGCGGTCGTGGCCGTACGCCGCGGTGAGCGCGAAGAGCCCCGTCGCGGCGAGCATCGCGAGCAGGTGCAGCGTCGCGGTGCGCCGGAGCGGCGTCCCCCGGGAGATCCCGAGCCAGTCGACCAGCCCCGTGAGCGCGGTCGGGACCGTCGCCGCGAGCCCGACGAGGAGGGCGAGCCACCAGGCCTTCGTCGTGTTCTCCTCGGAGACGCCCGCGGCGGCGAGGACGGCGAAGACCGTCGCCGCGGTGTAGGCCCCGATGGTCGCGTCCGTGAGCGGGGGGTGGAGCGGATGGCCGGGGAAGCCCCGGACGAGGTAGGACGCCTTCATGCTCGGGTTATCCCGCGAGGCGGGCGGCCTGCAAACGTCCTAGTCCGCGAGCGAGGCGAACCCGCCCACGAGCGCGCCGTACGCGGCATGGCCGGCCAGCGTCACGAGCGGCGTCGAGCGGCCGTAGTTCAGCATCAGGAACCCGGGCGGCTCGAGCAGGGGCGTCGACGCCGCCGACGAGAGAGGCGTCGCCATGTGGGGGTGCGCGAGCGGCAGGAGGACGTTCACGAGCGCGGTCGAGGCGAAGAGCCCGTGCGCGAGCCCGAAGGCGGCTCCGAGCCACCACCCGCTCTCGTCGATCGCGAGGAAGACCGCCCAGTAGCCGAGGGAGAAGACGAGCCCGAAGACGAAGTGGAGCGCGTAGCCGACCGCCTTCGCGCGGACCCGGTTGACCGTCACGGCCGTGCCCAGGAGGAAAGGCAGGTCCATGCGGGTGAGGCGCAGCTCGCTGGCGGCGCGCAGAGCAGTCGTGAGGACGAGCGTCCCCGCCACCCCGCCGGCGAGCGCTCCCCAGATCACGCGCCCGCCGCCCGCGCCCACGCCGCCGCGGCGCTCACGAGCGCGAGGTGGGTGAGCCCCTGCGGGAAGTTGCCGAGGAACTCGCCCGTCTCGGCGTCGATCTCCTCCGCGTAGAGCCCGACGTCGTTCGCGAGCGGCAGCAGGCGCTCCATCAGGTCGGCCGCCTCGTCCAGGCGCCCGGCGCGGGCAAGCGCCTCGACGAGCCAGAACGAGCAGCAGAGGAAGGCTCCCTCGCGGCCGCGGAGCCCGTCGTCGCCGCGGTACCGGTGGAGGTAGGGGCCGTGGCCGAGCTCACGACGGATCGCCTCCAGCGTGCCGAGCATGCGGGGATCGTCTCCGTCGCAGTAGCCGAGGAGCGACCCGAGCAGGAGGCCCGCGTCGAGCTCGTCGCCTCCCGCGACGCGCACGTAGCTCCCCCGCCGTTCCGAGTAGCCCTCCTCCTCCACGAACGCCCGGACGGCACCGGCCTCGCGGCGCCAGCGCGCCGCGTGCCGCCCGGGGACGAGCCCGGCCTCCGCCAGCCTGACCGCCCGGTCGAGCGCGACCCAGCACATCATCTTGGACTGGACGAAGTGGACGGGCTCGCTGCGCACCTCCCAGAGGCCGCGGTCGGGCCGGCGCCAGAGGTCGCACACGAGGTCCGCCTTGAGCGCGAGGCGCCTGCCGCTGTCGGCGTCGAGCTCGTTGCCGCGCTGCACGTACACCCAGACCGCCTGGAAGAGGTCGCCGTAGACGTCCAGCTGGCGCTGGTCGACGGCGCCGTTGCCGATGCGAACCGGCCGGGAGCCCCGGTAGCCGGCCAGGGGCAGCTCCCGCTCGGGCGCGCGGTTCCCGCCGTCGAGCCGGTAGAGCACCTGCAGCCGCGGGTGGGTCAGCTGGGAGGCGTGCATCAGCCACCAGAAGAAGGCGTGCGCCTCGGCAGGGCAGCCGATGTCGAGCAGCGCCTCGAGCGTGAAGACCGAGTCCCGGATCCAGCAGAAGCGGTAGTCCCAATTGCGCTCGCCGCCGACGTCTTCGGGAAGCGACGTCGTGGCGGCGGCGGCGATCGCCCCCGAGGGCGAGTACACGAGGAGCTTGAGGGCGAGCGCGCTCCTGATCACCTGGTCCCTCCACGGCCCGCCGTGGTCGCGCTTGCGGGCCCACTCCCGCCAGAACTCCACGGTCGCGGCGAGCCGGGCCTCGACCTCGTCCCGGCTGACGAAGACGAGCGGCTCCTCGTGGGCAGCCGTGAGGGCGAGCAGCGCGCGGTCGCCCGCGCGCACGCGGAAGCGGCCGGCGACCGTCCCGCGACCGAGCTCGGGGTCGCCCGCGTCCCACGCTCCCACCGCGAGCGCGTCCGCGCCCGCGTGGGCCACGGCGATGCCGTTCCGGCGGCTCACCCGGGTGGGGGCGGCCGCGTAGCCGAAGCGCGGCTCGACGCTCCAGGCGAGCGGGACGCTCCCGGCGAGGCCTTCGACGCTCCGCGCGAGCTCGCGCAGAGGCGTCAGCCCGGTGCCGGGCAGCGTCATCGCGTCGGTCACCCGGACGGCGCCGTCCGCCGTGCGGAAGGTCGTCTCGAGGACGTTCGTCTCGGGCAGGTAGCGGCGCTCGCTCTCGAAGGGCTCCTCCGGCGCGAGCGAGAAGCGGCCGCCCTCCCCGGCGTCGAGGATCGCCGCGAAGACGCTCGGGGAATCGAGGTCGGGCAGGCAGAGCCAGTCGACCGACCCGTCTCGGGCGACGAGCGCGGCGGTCCGGCCGTCTCCGATCGCGGCGTAGTCGCGGATGGTGGCGTAGCCGTCCACGCGCATAGCTCCGAGCAGCCTAGGGGATGACGCCGGCATGGCTTCCCACCGGCGAGAGCGGCTGGCGGCAGGGCTTGCCCGGCTCGTCGTCCGCCTGCGACTGCTCGTCGTCGCGGGCTGGATCGCGGGCGCGGTCGTCACGACCCTCGCGCTCCCGGGGCTCGGGAGCGGGGACCCGCTCGCGCTGGGCGGCCTCGTTCCCCGCGACTCCGAGGCGATCGAGGCCGGCGAGCGGGAGGCCCGGCTCTTCTCCGTCCCGCTGACGACGGACACCGTCGTCGTCCAGCGCGATGCCGGAGGGCTCTCCGCCGAGGCGCAGGCCGGGGCGGTCGAGCGGGCCGCCGAGGAGACGCGGGAGGACGCCCCGGCCGAGGAGATCCTCGTCGCGCTGCCCGTGCTCAACACGCTCGAGCTCCTTCCGGCCGCGCGGGAGGACGGGACGACCGCGCTCACGTTCCTCTGGTTCTCGCCCGAGTCGAGCCTCTTCGACCAGGTGAGCCTGGCGGAGGGCTACGCGAGCCGGGCGGCGTCGCCCGAGGACGGGCTCGTCGGAGTGACCGGTCCGTCGCCGGCGCGCTGGCAGCAGTTCGAGGAGATCGACGACGCGCTCTGGCTCGTGGAAGGCGGGACGGTCGCGGTGATCGCGCTCGTCGTCGGCGTGACGTTCCGGGCGGTCGGCGCGCCGCTCCTCGCACTCTTCGCCTCCGCGATCGCGTTCGTCGTCTCCTCCCGCCTCCTGCCCCAGGTCGCGGGCGCCCTCGACGTCTCCGTGCCCGAGGAGGTCGAGCCGCTCGTCGTCGCGCTCACGCTCGGGATCGTGACGGACTACACGGTCTTCTACCTCTCCGCCTGCCGGCGCCGGCTCGCCGAGGGCGAGGCGCGCGTCGCGGCAGCCGAGCGCTCGGCGACGCTCGTCGCGCCGATCGTGGCGACGGCCGGCCTCATCGTCGTCGCGGGAACGGTCGCCCTCCTCGCCGGCGAGCTCGACTTCTTCCGCGCCTTCGGACCCGCCCTCGCTCTGACGGCGGCCGTCGCGCTCGCGGTCTCCCTCACGCTCGTGCCCGCCTGCCTGGCGATCTTCGGGCGCCTCGTCTTCTGGCCGCGCCTCCGCCCGGGGGAGCCCGTCGCCGACTGGGACACGCGCCCCTCGCCCGCCCGGGAGGCGCTCGCCCGCTTCCTCGCCTCACCCCCCGTCGCCGCGCTCGTCGCCCTCGTCTCCGTCGGCGTGCTCGTCCTCGCCGCCACCGGGCTCGCCCGCACGGAGCTCTCGTTCCGGCTGATCAGCGGCCTTCCGGCGGACACCGAGGAGCGGCGCGCCGCGGCCGCCGCCGGCGAGGGGTTCGCGCCCGGGATCCTCGCCCCCACCGTCGTCCTCGTCGAGGGGCAGGGAGTCGCCGAGCGCAGCGAGGACCTGGCCGCGCTCCAGGAAGAGCTCGGCCGACAGCCGGGCGTGGCGGCCGTGATCGGGCCGGGAAGCCTCCCCGGCGAGCTGCCCGGGGACGTCTTCGCCGCCGAGGACGGCGGGGCGGCCCGCTTCGCGGTCGTGCTCGCGTCGGACCCGCTCGGCTCCGAGGCGATCGAGGATCTCGACGCTCTCGACGAGCGGCTGCCGGGGCTCCTCGCCGCAGCCGGGCTCGGCGAGGCCGAGGCCGCCGTGACCGGCCAAACGGCGGTCGCGCGCGACACCGTGGAAGCGGTCGTCGGCAGCAGCGGGCGGGTCGGGGCGGTCGTCCTCGCGGTCAACTTCGTCCTCCTGGCCCTGTTCCTGCGCGCGCTCGTGGCCCCGCTCTACCTCCTCGCGGCCAGCCTCCTCTCCGTCGCGGCGACGCTCGGGCTCACGACCTACGTCTTCCAGGACGTCCTCGGCCACGGCGACCTCACCTACTACGTCCCCTTCGCCGCGGGCGTCCTCCTCGTCTCGCTCGGCTCCGACTACAACGTCTTCGTCGTCGGGCGGATCTGGCAGGAGGCGCGCGAGCGGGGCCTGCGGGAGGCGATCGCCGTCGCCGGGCCCCGCGCCTCGCGCGCGATCAGCGTGGCCGGCATCGCGCTCGCGCTCTCGTTCGCGATGCTCGCCGTCGTCCCGGTCGACGGCTTCCGCGAGTTCGCGTTCATGATGGGGGCCGGAGTCCTCGTGGAGACCTTCCTCGTCCGCTCGCTGCTCGTGCCCGCGCTTATCTCGCTCTTCGGGAGGACGAGCGCCTGGCCGGGACGGTTCCTGCGGCCCGGGGAGGCGGGGACGCCGGCGGAGGCAGCCACGACGGCGTCGACCCGGAGGTAGCCGGCGGTGCCGCCGCAGGCCGGACTCGACGACGCGATCGGCGGGCTCTACGCCGTCGACCCCGAGGAGTTCGTCCCCCGCCGCGACGAGCTCGCGCGCGAGCTTCGGACCCGGGGGGAGCGCGCGGGCGCCGACCGGGTCAAGGCGCTGCGCAAGCCGACCGTGGCCGCCTGGGCCGTGAACCAGCTGGCCCGCCGGGAGGCGCGCGGCCTCGAGCGGCTGTTCGCCGCAGGAGAGAGCCTGCGGACCGAGCACGGCAAGCTCCTCGCGGGCGGATCGGCCGCGGGGATCGCGAAGGCGCGCGAGCGGGAACGGGACGCGATCCGCGCTCTCGCGGACGCCGCCCGCGCGATCCTCGAGGAGCGCGGCCGGGGCGCCGACGCGGCGCTCGAGCGGGTCACGGACACGCTGCACGCCGCGGCGGTCGACGAGGAGGTCGCGGCCCTGGTGCGCGAGGGCCGACTGGACAAGGAGCGGGAAGCCGCCGGCTTCGGCTTCGACGCCGTGCCGGAGGCGGCCGCGGCGCCGATCCGGAAAGGAACGGCGCCCGGCGACGACCGCCGGGCCCGGCGGGAGGAGGCGGCGCGGGCGAAGGAGGCGGCCGCGAAGGAGCGGCTGGCCGAGGCGCGCCGGGCGGTCAAGGAGGCAGAGCGGGCGTGCAAGGAACGGGCGCGCGAGCTCGAGCAGGCCGAGCGCGAGCTCGAGCGGCGCCGAGCGGCGGAGCAGGCGGCCGAGCGCGACGTCGAGCGCGCCGCTCGGGCGCGCACCTCCGCGCGCTAGCTCAGCCGGCGGCTCCGATCCGCCCGACGTCGAAGCCGCGCTCGCGGAGCTCGTCGAGCGCCTCCCGGATCTGCTCCAGACCTTCGAGGCCGAGCGCGGTACCGGTCTCGAGCAGCTCCGGGAGCTCCGAGAGATCCCCTGCCCGCGCGGCCGAGATCGCGGCGCGCGCGTCGGCCGCCTGCTCGGCCACGAGCCCGAGCCCGGCGACGAGCTGCTCGTGCGCGCCGGCGGCGTCGTCGGGCGGCTCCGCGGCCTCGAGCTCCCCGACGCCCGCCCGGGCGGCGTCCTCGACGTCCTCCAGGCTCTCCTCCAGCTCGTCGAGCGTGGACGCGTCCGCGAGCGCGCCTGTCGCCTCGAGGACCGGGTCGAAGGCCTGCGCGAGCGTCTCCACGTAGCCCGCGCGCGGCGCCGGCTCGGCCTCGGGCGGCTCGGGCGGCTCTTCCTCGCCGCCGCACGCCGGCGCGGAGAGCGCGAGCGCCGCCAGGACCGGGACGGCCCACCTGACGGATCCGCGGCCGGGCAGCATCCGCGGCTAGGCGTCGTCGCGGGCGAGGAGCGCCGCCGCGGCGAGCCCCGCGCCGGCGGCGAGCGCGAGCCACTCGCGGTTGCGGGTGAGCAAGAGCTGCAGGCTCCGCGCCTTCGAGCGCTCGTCGAACTCGCCGTGGGCCCCGTAGTCCCCCGAGACCGGGTCGAAGAGATTGTCCTGACGGCCCTCCTCGACGGGCTCCGCGCGCTGCTGGCTCTCGTAGCCGGTGCGCGCGAGGTAGCGGTCGGCGACACCGGGGGCGAGCTTGCTCGCGGCCACCGTCTTCACCGTCGGCCAGCCCACGTGCAGCTCGCGGCGGCGGTGGCGCGCCGCCCAGACGATCGCCTCGGCGGCCACCTCGGGCTGGAAGATCGGAGGCAGCGGCTGCGGCTTCCGCGCGAGCTTCGTGCGCGCCCAGCTGAACTGCGGGGTGTTGAGCGCGGGCAGCTGCACCATCGTCACGTGGACGTTCGACCCCTCGTGGAGGAGCTCGGTGCGGAGCGACTCGACGAACCCCTGGAGCGCGTGCTTGGCGCCGCAGTACGCGGCCTGGAGGGGGATGCCGCGGTAGGCCAGGGCCGAGCCGACCTGGACGATGCAGCCGCGGTCGCGCGGGCGCATGCGGCGGAGGGCGGACATCGTCCCCCAGACGGATCCGAGGTACGTGACCTCGGTCGCGCGCCGGAACTCGTCCGGCGCCACCTCGGCGACGGTCGCGTAGACCGTCGCCATCGCGTTGTTGACCCAGACGTCGACGGGCCCGAGCTCGGCCTCGACCCGGGCCGCCGCGGCCTCGACGGCCTCGGGGTCGGAGACGTCGGTCGGGATCGCGACGGCCCTGCCTCCCGCTTCCTCCACCTCCCGAACGGCAGCGCCGAGGCGTTCGGCGCCGCGCGCGAGGAGCCCGAGGTGAGCGCCGTCGCGGGCGAAGCGCCTGACGGTCGCACGACCGACCCCGGCGGACGCGCCGGCCACCACGACGATCTCCGGCCGCCCGCGGGCCGCCCCCGCTCGCGCCGGTGCGGACGCCTGCTCGGGCATCGTACGGCGATCGTCTCCCGGCCGCGCCGCCGGCAAACACGCCTCGAAGGCGACGCACTACCATGTCGGCATGCCCGATCCGGAGCTCCGCGAGTTTCAGCACGCGGCCGAGTTCCGCGGCGCGCTGCGCCGCTTCCTGCGTATCAGCGAGGAGGCCGCTCGCCGCCACGGGCTGACGCCGCGACGCCATCTTCTCCTCCTGATGATCAAGGGAGCGCCCGACGGGAGCGAGCGCTCGACGGTGGGCGAGCTCTGCGATCACCTGCAGCTGGCCCAGAGCACGGTGACCGAGCTCGTCCAGCGCGCCGAGACCGCCGGACTCATCCGCCGCGAGCAGTCGGGCGAGGACGGGCGGGTCGACCACCTCCTCCTCACCGGCGAGGGCGAGCGGCGGCTCGCCGCAGTGACGGCCGACCTCCGA
>DATAAQ010000064.1:0-7225 GCA_036260055.1 Gaiellaceae bacterium
TTCGTCGCGGGCGAGACGACGACGTTCCCGCTCTACCTCTTCTCGCAGCTCCGCTTCCCGACGCTGCTGCCGCAGGTAATCGCCGTCGCGTGCCTCGTCATGGCCGCCTCCGTGCTCCTCCTCATCGGAGCCGAGATCGCGCGCCGGGTGGTCGAGCGCCGCCTGGGGGCCGAGCCTGCGGGCGTCGGCGGCGCCTAGGGCTCGCTCGGCGTCGGCGAGCCGGCCAGCACGGAGCTTCCGTGCGCCGGCCATGTGAGCACGACGTTCCGGCCCGACTCGAGCGCCCCGAGCCCCTCCTCGTTCATGCGGTAGCTGACGACGCGGCCGAGCTTCGTGTCGACGTGGAACTGCGTCAGGGACCCCAGATAGACGACCTCGGCGAGGACGCCCTCCAGGCGCGAGCCGTCCTCCGGCGCCGGGCGCTCGGCGGCGTCGATCCGGATCCGCTCGGGCCGGACGGCCAGCTTCAGCGAGTCCCCCCGACCGTGGCCGTTCGCCGCCGCGACGACGAGGCGCTCCGTCGGCGAGACGCGGGAGACGAGCTGCCCGTCGCCGATCTCGTCGACGCGGAAGTCGAGCGCGTTCAGGGAGCCGATGAAGTCGGCGCAGAACGCCGTCGCCGGATGCTCGTAGATCTCCCGCGGCGGCCCGATCTGCTCGACGACGCCCTCGTTCATGACGCCGATCCTGTCGCTCATGGCGAGCGCCTCCTCCTGATCGTGCGTCACGTAGACGAACGTCGTGCCCAGCTCGGCCTGGATGCGCTTCAGCTCGAGCTGCATCTGCTTGCGGAGCTTAACGTCGAGCGCCCCGAGGGGCTCGTCGAGCAGGAGCGCTGCGGGCCGGTTGACGAGCGCGCGGGCGAGCGCCACGCGCTGCTGCTGGCCGCCCGAGAGCTGCGCCGGCTTGCGCTTCTCCAGGCCCTCCAGGCGGACGATCCGCAGCATCTCGCCGACGCGGTCCCGCTGCTCGCCCTTGGGCACCTTCTTCAGGCGCATGCCGAAGGCGATGTTGTCGCCGATCGACATGTGCGGGAAGAGGGCGTAGTGCTGGAAGACCATGTTCACGTTCCGCCGGTTCGGGCTCACCGTCGTGACGTCGACCCCCCGGAGGAGGATGCGCCCCTCGTCGGGCTGCTCGAAGCCGCCGATCATGCGGAGCGTCGTCGTCTTGCCGCAGCCGCTCGGCCCCAGCAGGGAGAAGAACTCGCCCTCGCGGATGTCGACGGAGACGTCGCGCACGGCAGCGACCTTGCCGAAGCTCTTGCTGACCCCCTCCAGGCTGATCCCGACGCTCTCCACCGTGGAGCGAGTGTAACGCAGCGATTTGCCCGCAAAAAGCCCCTATGGGCTTGCCCGGGCCGCCGGGGCGCGAGATCCTTCGCCCATGGCGGAGAGCATGCCGTGGAGTCGCGGCGACGCGCTGCTCGCCGGCGGCGCCGCGGCGGCGATCGCCGCGAGCGCCGATGCGGCCTGGTCCGTGCAGGCGCGCTTCGCCCTCGACCTCGCCGGGCTCTCGGCGCCGGAGCGCGCCGCGGCGGCGCTCTGGGACTTCCGCCCACTGGCCGCGGCGGTCTTCGCCCTCGCGGCCGTCGCGGTGGCGGCCGCCCTGCGCGAGCCGCCCGGACGCCTCGCCGCGGCGCGGCAGCCGCTCCGGAGCGGCGTCGCCCTCCTCGCGGCCGCCCACGTCGGCTTCGCCGTCGTCGTTCTCGCGCTCGCCGCATGGGTCGCCGCCGCCGGGCGGGTCGGCGACGCCGACGAGCTCGGCTTCTCCTACACGACGGGGGAGCGCGCCGTCACGCTCGCCACGCAGGCCCTCGCCTGGGTGCCGCTGGCGGGCGTGCTCGGGGCGCTCGCCGTTCGGGGGCTCGCGGCCGAGCCGGTCAAGGCCGCCCCGGCGGAGCCTGCGCCGAAGGAGGGCAGGGGCGACGTCGCGGAGGAGATGGAGGAGCTCTGGCGCGAGCGGCTCGCGTTCAGCCCGCGCCGCGAGCGGGCGAGGACGCTGCTCGACCGGGTGCGGGCGCTCGAGGACGCCGGCGACGTCGAACGCGCCCGCGAGCTGGCCGAGGAGATGCGCCGGCTCTAGGAGCCTGGCCCGGCCGACTCTTCCCAGCGCACCTCCGTGTCGAGGAGTGCAAGGAAGCCCTCCGGGTCGGCAACCGCGTCCTCCGGCGGCTGGACGCCGGGGGCGGCGAGGCGGCCGGCCGCGAGCTCGGCCGCCGCGCGGGCGGCGGGCTCGGACGTGGAGCGGGCGCTGCCGCCGCGCGTGAGCGTCATGCCGACGACGGCGCGGGAGCTGTCGGCCGCCTCGACCAGGTGGACGGCGACCGACGAGGGCGACTGCTCGTAGGGCTGGGGCTCCGCGCCCTCCGGGAGCGCGAGGAGCTTCTCGAGGAGCCCGGGACTGAGGCAGAGGCGGAAGCTCGCCTCCTGCAGGCTGGGATAGCGGGCGGGAAGCGTCGCCAGCTCGGAGTGGAGGGTGAAGATCCCCGCGGCACGGCCGACGGGGTCGGGGAGCTCCCGCTCCGCCGCTCCGGACAGCGGCTCGACGTCCGTCAGGCGCCCGTCCCGCACGACCATCGGGCGCATCTCCAGCTCGTCCAGCAGCGTCCGGACCGAGTACGGGGCGGGGAAGGGATGGTCGGCCGCGGCGGGGTCGCGCGTCGCGGCCCAGATCTCCAGCCGCCGGGGCTCGGCGCCGAGGCGCTCGACGGCGGCGCGGGCGAGGAGGTTCGTCTTCCCCGGGGCCGACCCCATCCCGACGACGGCCGTCAGCCCGGCGGCGCGGAAGTCGTCGTCGAGCTCGAGCTGGCGGCGGGTCATGTGGAAGAGGCCGCCGAGGTCGACGTAGCCCGCCCCGGCGGCGAGCGCGCCGTGCATGACCTCGAGGTTGAGCCGGTAGTCGGCGCAGTTCACGACCTCGGTCGCGCCCTCGAGCGCGCGGGCGAGCGAGGACGCGTCGCGGACGTCGACGTGACGGGGTCGCTCGAAGCGGAAGTCGAGCGGACGCACGTCGTGACCCCACTCCTCGAGGAAGCTCGCGACGCGCCGCCCGATCGTGCCGCCCGCGCCGACGACGGCGATCACGCGCCGCCGCCGTTCCGGGCGGCCAGCGCCTGGCGCGCCTTCACGGCGAGCCAGAGCTCCATCCGCTCCTCGGGGTCGTCGGGGTGCCGCCCCGCCTGCTCCCGTAGCCGGTCCATGCGGTATCGGAGCGTGTGCCGGTGCACTCCCAGGCGCCCGGCGGCGTCGCTCCAGCGGCAGCCCGCGTCGAGGAGCGCGGTCAGGGACTCCATGAGGCGCCGGCTCCCGGCGGCCGGCCCGAGGACGCGGTCGACGAAGGCCTCGAGGGCGGCATCCGGCATGCTGAGGAGGAGCTCGAGCGAGCCGAGGTCGCGGTAGGAGACGACGGCTCCGCTGCTCGCGTCGAGCGCCGCCCGCGCCTCCAGGAGGCTCCGGCCGAGCGCCCGTCCCCGGGCCGGCCGCCCGACGCCCACACGCGCGCGGGGCCCGGATTCGGCGATGTCCTGCGCGAGGGCGAGAGCCTCCTCCTCCGTCCCCGCCGCCACGAGGAACGCCGCCCGCTCGCGACGGGCGGTGGAGAGATACGCGACCGCGCGGCGGTCGAGCTCCTCGGCCACGTCGCGCCGGAGCTCCTCGCTCGAGACGCCGTCCTCCGGAACGGCGAGAAGGGCCGCGTAGTCGCCGTCGGCCGGAAGGCCGAAGGCGGCCATGCGCCGGCCCGCCTCCCGGTCGTCCAGCCGCTCCGCTTCGAGATCCTCGAGCAGGTCGCCCGCGAGGCGCAGCTCCGCAGCGCTGACGGCACGCCTGCGCGAGAGCTCGAAGGCGAGGGCCGTCTGTCCGTGGTGGAGGACGAGCCTGTCGTACTCGCCGAACGGCTCTCCCTTTCGCGCGGCCCGCAGAGTCGCCATCTCCGCATGAGCGACCACGGGCAGGTCGAGGGCCCCCTCGAAGGAGAGCCGGGCGCCCGCGTGGCGCTCGGCGACGACCCGGCCGTTGTCGTCCACGAGCGCGAGGCTGCAGCCGAGGTGGTTGCAGACGATGCTGAGGAGCGCGAGGAGCCCGCGGCCCTCGAGGACCGTGTCCGCGAGCCGCTCGTGCACCTCGAGCGCCCGCGTGAGGCGCTCCAGCTGCTCGTCCGCGAGGTGCGCGAACGCCGCCTTGGTGATGGCGACGAACGGAACCTCGTAGGGGACGCTGACGACCGGGAAGCCGAGGCGGTCGGCCTCGTCGACGACCGCTTCCGGAACGTCCGCGAAGCCGAAGCCGACCCCGAAGCCGAGCCCCGCCAGGCCGTGCCGGGCGAGCCGGCGGACGTACGAGCGCTGCGTCGTCGCGAGCTCCCCGACGCCGAGGCCCGTCGTGAGGAGGAGCTCGCCGCCTTCGAGGAACGGGGTCGGGTCGGCCAGCTCGGAGACGTGCAGCCAGCTCACCTCGTTCGCGAGACCGTCGGAGCCGGCCGCGACGGAAAGCCGAAGCTCCGGCAGGGCGACGATGTCGTGGACGGTGAGCACTGACGCCTTTCGACCGGGGGGCCAAAAGCTACGCGGCCGCCACGTGCGAATCAAGCCCCGCGAGGGCGAACCGGCCGGAACCGGCTTGGCCTTGCTGTCCAAGCAGCGACCGCTCGGGGGGAAGCGGGCGCCGGCGCGGCGGCGCTACCGGCCCTCGTGGACGCGGCTCGCCTTGGCGATCCCGCGGGAGAGGACGTACGCGCTCGCGAGGACGATCGTGGCGGTCACGAAGGCCGGCCAGTCGACCGAGTCGGCCGCCAGCGTGACGATGAAGACGACGAGCCAGGCGAGCATGAAGATGATGAGCTCGCCGTTCAGCGACGGCAGCGGCAGCGGCGATCCGTAGTAGGGGCGGTCGTAGCTCTGGCTCGGCGGCGGCTGGGGCGGCGTGGTCGACATGCTGGCTCCTTCGGAACGTGGGCGGACGGCTCGTCTTACGGCGCCCGCGAGCCGGTTCCTGCGGGCGCGGCGGCTACGATACGCGCCGCCCGGTGCACCTGTTTCACTACCACCTCGTGACGAGCAAGATCCGGCTCCTCGAGGCGCGGTACCTCGGCAAGCTCGGGTTCTCGCTGATCGGGCGCTACGGGTGGAAGGGCGAGAGCTCGCAGTGGTTCGAAGCCGGCACCTCCTGGGAGGACCTCGACGAGATGGGGTTTCGCCTGCGCCTGATCGAGCTCGCCCGGGGCGCCGTCAACGTCGTCCTCCAGCCGGGGCACTGGGACCGGCCGCGTATCGACCACCTGGGCATCGCGCTCGGCGAGGACGCGTTCGGCGACGTCCTCGAGCGGGCCGCGGACATGGGGCTCAAGGTGCAGGACCACCCCGGCAAGCGAACGTTCATCGCCACGGAGGCCGGCTACCGCCTGGAGGTGCACCCGCCCCGTGACTGGATCGAGGAGGCGCTCGAGGCGGCGGACGACCTCGCCCTGCGCGAGATCCACCTGCGCGCCCAGGACCCGGAGGAGAAGGCGGTGGCGCTCGCCGAGATCCTCGATCTCGAGCGCCAGGACTGCGAAGTCGTCGTGGGCGAGGCGCTCGTGCGCTTCCTCCCCGGCGGTCCGGAGGGGCGGCCGGAGCTCGTCGCCGAGGTCCTCGCGTGACGTACGAGGCCGCCGGGGTCTCGCTCGCGAAGGCGGACGCGGTGGTCGAGCGGCTGCGTGCGGCGGTCGAGTCCACCCGAACCGCCGGAGTCGTCGGGTCGTTCGGAGGGTTCGCCGGGCTCTACGCGCTCGACGGCGAGCGACTCCTCGCCGCGACGACCGACTCGGTCGGGACGAAGCTGATCCTCTCGCGCCGGGCGGGGAGGCTCTTCGACGCGGGCGTCGACCTCGCGGCCCACTGCGTCAACGACGTCCTCACGACCGGGGCGGAGCCGCTCTTCCTCCTCGACTACGTGGCCTCGGGCGAGCTCGACCTCGAAGAGGTGGCCGAGCTCGTCGAGGGTGCCGCGTCGGTCTGCCGGCAGGCGGGGTGCGCGCTCCTCGGCGGCGAGACGGCCGAGCTGCCCGGGATCTACCGCGAGGGCGAGCTCGACTTCGCCGGCACGTGCGTCGGGCTCGTGCGGCGCGACGCCGTCGTGGACGGGTCGCGCTGCGAGCCGGGCGACGTCGTCCTCGGGCTGCCGTCCTCCGGCCTGCACGCCAACGGGTTCACCCTCGTTCGCGGGCTGCTCGAGGGCGACGAGGTCGACGCCGAGCTGCTGCTGCCGCCGACGCGCCTCTATCTCGACGACGTCCGCTCGCTCCGCGGGCGCTGCGACGTGCGGGCGCTCGCGCACGTGACGGGGGGAGGCATCGCGGGCAACCTCGCCCGCGTCCTCCCGGAAGGACTGGGCGCCCGGATCGACGCGGAGGCGTGGGAGCGGCCGGCGGTCTACGCCTGGCTCGACGAGCGCGGCGTCCCGGAGGAGGAGCAGCGCCGGGTCTTCAACGTCGGCATCGGCATGTGCGCCGTCGTCCCCGCCCATGACGCGGGCGTCGCCGGCTTCCCCGTGATCGGCCGGCTCGAGGCGGACGTCGTCGGAGTCGTGTGGGACGGAGGGCCGGCGCGCGTTGAAACGTGACGCTCGCAGCACGAACCGCGCGCCACACGTGCGCCTCTCCGCGCTACGCTCGAAGCGGAGGGAGGCCCGCGGCGGCCCCGGGGCCGGGCGAGCGTGATCGGCGTCCTGGTCTCGGGCGAGGGCACGAACCTCCAGGCGCTCGTCGACGCCGGCCTGCCCGTCGTCGCTGTCGCCTCGAGCAGGCCGGGAGCCCGCGCTCTCGCCCGCGCCGAGCGGGCCGGGATACCAGCCGCCGCGTTCGCGCTGTCGGACTATCCCGACCGAAACGCCCGCGACGTCGCTATGGCAGACTGGCTCGCGGCTCGCGGCGTCGAGGTCGCCGTCTGCGCCGGGTTCATGCAGCTCCTGACGCCCGTGTTCCTCGAGCGCTTCCCCGCCATCAACGTCCACCCGTCGCTGCTCCCCGCCTTCCCGGGCACGACGCCGATCGACGACGCGCTCGCGGCCGGCGTGGGCGAGGCAGGAGTCACGGTGCATTTCGTCGACGACGGAGTCGACACCGGCCCGGTCATCCTCCAGGAGCCGGTTCCGGTCGAGGCGGGCGACACGGCCGACACGCTCCGCGAGCGGCTCCACGCCGTCGAGCACCGGCTGCTTCCGGAAGCGGTGCGGCTCTACCTCGCCGG
>DATAAQ010000065.1:0-6961 GCA_036260055.1 Gaiellaceae bacterium
GCGCAACCGTAGTTCCCCGGCGCCTCGAGGACGCCGAGCGACATCGGGTCGACGTACGCGACCGGAAGCGCTTCCTGCTGGTTCGCGGCAGCCGCGAGCTCGGGAGCCGGCTCCAGGCAGCCGAAGAAGTTCGGCTGCTGAAAGAGAACGCAGGCGGCCTCCACGGCCGCTTCGCGGAGGTCCTCGGGATCCGTGACGCCGTTCCTGTGCGCGACCTCGAAGACGTCGAGGCCGAACCCGGGCGCGTACGTCTTGACGACCTGCCGCACCTGCGGGTTCACCGTCTCGCAGAGGACAACCTTCGCGCGCCCCGTAACGTGCTTGGCGACGAAGCACGCATCGGCGGCCACCGTCGTGCCGTCGTACCCCGAGGCGTTTGAGACATCCATGCCCGTCAGCTCGCAGATGGCGGTCTGGTACTCGAAGATCGCCTGGAGGACGCCCTGGCTCATCTCCGGCTGGTAGGGCGTGTACGCGGTCAGGAGCTCGCCGCGAGCGAGGACGGCGTCGACGACCGCAGGCACGTAGTGGTCGTAGACGCCGGCACCGAGGAACGAGAGCTCCTGTCCCGTATGCACGTTCCGCTCCGCGAGCTCCGTCAGGTGGGCGACGAGCTCGGGCTCGGAGAGCGCCGGCTCGAGCGCGAGCGGCCGGTCGAGCCGCACGCTCGCGGGGATGTCGGCGAAGAGGTCCTCCACCGAGGGGACGCCGACGGTCGCGAGCATGGCCTTTCGGTCCGCGTCCGTGAGCGAGAGGTAGCTCACTGCTCCTCGAGGAGCTGCCGGTAGGCCTCGGCGTCGAGGAGGTCGTCCACCTCGGCCGGATCGGAGAGCCGGATCCTCACGAGCCAGCCCTCGCCGTACGGATCCTCGTTGATCGTCTCCGGCTCGTCGACGACCTTGCCGTTCACCTCGAGGACGTCGCCCGAGAGTGGCGCGATCACGTCGGAAACGGCCTTGACGGACTCGACCTCTCCGTAGCTCTCGTCCTTCGCGACCGACCCGCCCGCCTCGGGCGGCTCGTAGTGGACGATCTCGCCGAGCGCGTCCTGCGCGTACCACGTGATCCCGAGCGTCGCCGTGTCGCCGTCCACTCGCGCCCAGTCGTGCTCGCGGTGGTACTTGAGGTCGGCGGGATAGCTCTCGGCGGCGGCCACTAGTGCTCCTCTCGCGTGTAGAAGGGCTTCTTGACGATACGCGCGCCGCGCGGGCGCCCGCGAAGGTCGACCGTGATCTCCGTCCCCGGCTCGGAGCGCGTCGCCGCGACGTAGCCGAGGCCGATGCTCTTGCCCAGCATCGGCGAGCGCGTCCCCGACGTCACCTCGCCGCCCTCGGCGATCGCCATTCCCTGCCGCGGGATGCCGGGCTCCTCCATGACGAAGGCGACGAGCTTCTCCTTCGGGCCCTCCTCCTTCTGGCGCCGGAGCGCCTCCACGCCGGTGAAATCCTTGTCGAGCGCGCACGCCCATCCCAGCCCCGCCTCGAGCGGCGTCCGCTCCGCGTTGATGTCGTTCCCGTGCAGCGGGTAGCAGACCTCGAGCCGGAGCGTGTCGCGGGCGCCGAGCCCGCAGGGGCTCACGCCGCGCTCGAGTACGGCGTCCCAGAGGCGAGGGGCGTCGTCGGGCGCGCAGCCGAGCTCGCACCCCCGCTCGCCCGTGTACCCGGTGCCCGCGACGAGGCAGCGAACCCCGAGCACGTCCTCGTCCTCCCGGAACGCGAACGGCTCGACCTCGACGCCGAGCCGCTCGAGCGCGCGCGGCCCCTGCACCGCGAGGAGCGCCCATTGGCTCGAGACGTCCTCCGCCTCCGAGAGTGCCTCGTTGTCGACCTCGACGTTGGACGCGTTGACGATGAGCAGGTAGTCGTCGGCTCCACGCCGGTACGCGATGAGATCGTCGACGATGCCGCCCTGCTCGTTCGTGAGGAGCGTGTACTGCGCCTGCCCGTCGCGGACGCGGTCGAGGTCGTTCGAGAGGCGGGCCTGCAGATAGTCGTGCGCCCGCTCGCCGGCGAGGCGGAGCTGGCCCATGTGCGAGACGTCGAAGACGCCCGCGTCCGTGCGCACGGCCCGGTGCTCGTCGGTGATCGACGCGTACTGAACGGGCATCTCCCAGCCCGCGAACGGCACCAGGCGAGCGCCGAGGGCGGCGTGGCGCTCGTAGAGAGGCGTGCGCCGGAGCGTCTGCACCGCGCGGAATCCTACGGGAGCCATCCGGGGGCCGCCGCGGGCCTCCCTCCGGGTTCCAGCCTATCGCCGGCGGGCGCGCGCGTGTGCGACGCGCCGTGCCGACTTTGCGCGGGTCCGTGCCGGGACGCGGGCGGCCCGGCCCGCGGCGAGCGGCCTAGCGGCGGCGCAGGAAGGACGGAACCTCGAGGACGTCGGAGGGCACGTCGAAGCCCTCTCCGGCCGGCTCGACCGAGCGCGGCTCCTCGCGCTCGCGCCGTTCGCGCCGGTAGGCCTTGTCGAAGCCCGTGGCGATCACAGTGACGCGCACGGTGTCCCCGAGAGCCTCGTCGATGACCGCGCCGAAGATGACGTTCGCGTTGAGGTCGGATGCGCCGGTGACGACCTCCGCCGCCTCGTTCACCTCGAAGAGGCCGAGGTCGGGGCCGCCGGTGATGTTGAGGAGGATGCCGGTCGCGCCCGTCACCGAGGCCTCCAGGAGCGGCGAGGAGACGGCGGCGCGCGCCGCCTCCGCCGCGCGGTTCTCGCCCTGTGCCTCCCCGATGCCCATGAGGGCCGACCCGGCGTCGGTCATGATCGTCCGCACGTCGGCGAAGTCGAGGTTCACGAGCCCGGGGATCGTGATGAGGTCGGTGATGCCCTGGACGCCCTGCCGGAGGACCTCGTCCGCCATCCGGAACGCGTCGACGACCGACGTCCGCTTCTCGACGACCTGGAGGAGCCGGTCGTTCGGGATGATGATGAGCGTGTCGACCTTGTCCCGGAGCCTGTCGATTCCCTGCTGCGCCTGCTCGGCGCGGCGGCGGCCCTCGAAGCTGAACGGACGGGTGACGACCCCGACCGTGAGCGCTCGGAGCTCCTGGGCGATCTCGGCGATGACGGGGGCAGCGCCCGTGCCCGTCCCGCCGCCCTCGCCGGCGGTCACGAACACCATGTCCGCGCCCTTGAGCGAATCCTTGAGCTCGTCCCGGCTCTCCATCGCGGCCTCGAAGCCCTTCTCCGGGTTCGCGCCGGCGCCGAGCCCGCGCGTGGCGGCCGCGCCGATGTGGATCTTCTGGTCCGCCTCGACCATGAGGAGCGCCTGCGCGTCCGTGTTGACGGCGACGAACTCGCAGCCTCTCAGGCCGGCCTCGACCATGCGGTTGACGGCATTAGAGCCGCCCCCGCCGACGCCGACGACCTTGATGACAGCCAGGTAGTTCCCTGCTTGTTCCCTCACGACGCGCTCCTCTCCTCCGGCTCCGGCTCAAGCTCAGCTTGAGCGTGCGCCTGAGCGTACGTCCACTTCCCGGCCTTTGTCAAACCGCATTTGCAGGGAAGTTGTGCACAAACTCTAACCCTCGACCTGAGAGTCGAGAGTTCCGGAGGCCACCGGCCTTTCCGGAACGGTGACGTCCAGGTAGGCGAGCGCGCGCGCCTCCTCGGCTCGCAGGGAGCGCAGGACCCGCGCCGCGACCGCGAGCTTGAGCCCCAGATCGTCGGCGCGCCCCACCCGGAGCTCCATGCCTCCGGCGAGCCGGAGCGTGATGTCGCCGTCGCGGGCGCGGATCGACCGAACGCGCACCGGGAACGCCCGCGGGATCCTCGTTGCGGCCGCGACGGCGAGGCGCGTGTCGGCCTGCTCGAGCAAGTCGCCCGGGCGGAGATCGCCCTCGGCGGGCCGGACGCGCGGCAGCCTTCCCGAAGCTTCGGCCTCCACCGCCTCCATGACGCGGCCGCGCTCGGAGACGATCCACGCGTCACGCCCGCCGCGCACGACCGCGGCGCGGCGCTCGGGGACGACCTCGAGCGCGAGCGTGTGCGGAAACGCGCGGTCGTACTCGACGGAGCGGACGAAGGAGAGCGACTCGAGCCGGCGTCGGAGCGCCTCGCCGTCGAGAGCGACCAGGCTCTCTCCCTCCCACGTGGACGCGGCGTCGACGACCGCGGCGCGCACCTGGGGCGAGGCTCCGGTGACGGCGATCGTCCGGACCGCGAAGAGCGACGTCTCCCGGGCCGCGACGTAGAGGAGGCCGAGGGCGGCCGCGACCGCTGCGACCACGGTGACGACGCGCGCCGGCGGCCGGCCGAAGGCAGGCCGAAGGGCCTGCGCCGAAGGGAGCGCAAGATGCGGCCGAGTGACCATGGAGGCCCATTCGCCGCGGGGCGGACGGGTCCTACTCCGGGACTGGCGGGATCTCGAGTGCCCCGAGCAGCTGCACCTCCGGCTCGAGGTGGACGCCGAACTGGTCGAGCGCCCGGCGGCGCGCCTCGGCGATCAGCGCGATCGCGTCGGCGGAGCGGGCCTCCCCGGCGTTCTCGATGAAGTTTGCGTGCTTGGGGGAGATCTGAGCGCCGCCGATCCGGTGCCCGCGCAGGCCGCAGGCCTCGAGCAGGCGGCCCGCCGTCAGCTCGTGTGCAGGGTTCTTGAAGACGCTTCCGAAAGTCCGCCGGTTCGTGGGCTGTGCCTCCTTCCGCCGCGCCTGCATGTCCGCGACCGTGCGCTTGATCTCCTCGAACGGCCGCCGGTAGAGCTCGATCTCGGCGCCGGCGACGACCTCGCCCGGGCGGAGCCCGGAGCGGCGGTACTCGAGCCCGAGCTCCGCGGGGGTCCGCCAGCGGGCCCCGCGTGCGTCGGCGACGAGCGCGCGCACGAGAACCGCGGCCATGTCGCTGCCGTACGCGCCCGCGTTCATCCAGACCGCCCCGCCGACCGTGCCCGGGATCGCGCACGCGAACTCGAGCCCGCCGAGCTCGGCCGCCCGGGCGCGGTGGAGGCAGACGGCGAGGGGCGCCCCGCCTCCGGCGACCATCCTTCCGTCTCCCACCTTCGCCATCGCGAGGACGCCCCCGAGCTTGACGACCAGCCCGGGGAACCCCTCGTCGGCCGCCAGGAGGTTCGAGCCGAGGCCGACCGGTGCGACGGGGATCTCACGCTCCGCCGCCCAGGCGAGGAGCTCGACGAGCTCCTCCACGGTTTCCGGCGCCGCGAACCAGCGCGCCGGGCCGCCGGTGCCGAGCGTCGTCAGCCTCGAGAGCGGCTGGTTCGCCTTCATCCGGCGAGCCTCTCGCGGAGAAGCGGGAGGGCGCCGTCGACGTCCCCCGCCCCCACGGTGACGACGACGTCGCCCTGCCTCGCCCAGCCGGCGACGAGCCGGGCGGCGTCCTCGAGCGACGGCGCCCACCCGATCGGCATGCCGGGACGCCGCTCGGCGAGGCGGTCGACGACGAGCTTCCCCGAGACCCCGGCGACCGGCTCCTCACGTGCGGGGTAGATGTCGGTCACGCAGGCGGCGTCCGCGGCCGCGAGCGCGGATGCAAGCTCCGAGCCCAGGTGGAGCGTGCGCGAGTACAGGTGCGGCTGGAAGAGGACGAGGAGCCTTCCCCCGCCCGCGAGCTCGCGTGCCGCGGCGAGCGTGGCGGCGACCTCTGCGGGGTGGTGAGCGTAGTCGTCGAGGAGCCGGACGCCGTCGGCGGGCTCGCGCTCCTCGAGCCGGCGCCCCGCACCCCGGAACTCGCGGAGGGCGGACAGGCTCTCGGAACGCTCGACGCCGGCGAGCTCGAGCGCGGCGAGGGCGCAGGCGGCGTTCCGCCGGTTGTGCTCGCCGGGGACGGCGAGCTCGCCCGCCAGGGGGGCGAGCGCCGCTCCCCAGACCACGTGCGGTACGCCCGCCGCCCACTCGTCGAAGAGGCGCTCGAGCTCGGCCGCGGACGCGAAGCTCGTGTGGTGGTCGAGCTCGACGTTCGTGACGACGGCGATCTCCGCCGGAAGCGCGAAGACGGTGCGGTCGGACTCGTCCCCCTCGACGACGAGCCAGCCGCTGCCCGTGCCGGCGTTCCCCCCGAGCTGGGGGACCTCCCCTCCCACGAGGTAGGCCGGGTCGAGCCCGAGGCGGTCGAGGACGAAGGCGATCATCGCCGCCGTCGTCGTCTTCCCGTGCGCCCCGCCGACGACGATCGAGCGGCGCATCCCGACCAGCTCGCGGAGGAAGTCGGCCCGCGTCCGGCCGGTCGCCCGGCCGGCGAACGCGGTCGAGACCACGGACTCCCACCCGGGCGGCGCAGGCGCGGGATCCGGGCCGAGCTCGACGGGGATCCCGGCCGCGCGGACGTACGCGAGATAGGGCGTCTCCCGCCGGTCCCAGCCGGCGACCTCGGCCCCCCACGCCCGGGCGAGGACGGCGTAGCCAGACAGCCCGGCGCCGCCGATGCCGACGAACCAGATCCGGCGCCCGTCAAGCGGCGGCGAGACGGATCAACTCCTCGGCGACGACGTCGGCGGCCTCCGGACGGGCGAGCCTCCGCATCGCGGCGCCCATCCGCTCGAGCGCGGCGGGGTCGGCGAGCAGGGTCCCGACCTGACGGGAGAGGTCGAGCTCCGCTTCCGGCACGAGGCGGGCGCCGCCTCCGGACTCGAAGTAGCGCGCGTTCTTCCGCTGGTGGTCGGCGGTCGCGTACGGATAGGGGACGAGCAGCGCCGGCTTCCCCGCGGCGGCGACCTCCCAGACGGATCCTCCCGCGCGTGCGACGACGAGGTCGGCCGCGGAGAGGGCGGCGCCGAAGTCGTCCGTGAACGGCAGGAGGAGGTAGCCCTCGCGGCGCGCGCGTCCGGCGAGCTCGGGGAAGTCCCTCTCCCCGGCGAGGTGGAGCACCGCCGGCCCGACGTCCGCGAAGGCGTCGAGCGCGGCCTCGTTCAGCCGGCGGGCGCCCTGGCTCCCCCCGAAGACCAGCACGACCGGGCCGTCGGCCGGGAGCCCGAAGCGGCGGCGCGCCTCGCCGCTCTCGACCGCGCGCGAGC
>DATAAQ010000066.1:0-4395 GCA_036260055.1 Gaiellaceae bacterium
GGCGAGATCGGCGACGGCGTCCTCACCCCCTCCATCACGACCCCCGCGTTCGTCCGCTACACGCGCGAGAACGTCGCCGCCGGCGCCGCACGCGCAGGCCGCGACGCGAACGAGGTCGACATCGGCTGCACGATCGTCGCGTCGATCTCGGACGACCGCGAGGCCGGGAGGGAGGGGGCGCGCGAGATCGCCGCCATGTACCTCGCCAACAAGTACCAGAACATCAGGGGAGCGGCCGACACGCTGCTCCAGCTGGCGGGGATCGAGATGGAGGAGCTCGCTCCGGTCGCCGAGGCGATGGAGCGCGGCGGCCGGCTCGCGGCGAAGGAGCAGGTGACGGACGGCCTTCTCGACCGCTGCCGGCCGATCGCCGGGACGCCCGAGGACTGCGTCGCCGCCCTCGAGGAGTACCGCGAGGCGGGCTGCACGCACGTCATGCTCGAGCTCTGGGGCGAGCGGCGCCAGGAGCAGCTCGAGCTCTTCGGCGCGGAGGTCCTTCCGCGGTTCCGGTCGGGATGAGCCACGACGCCATCCTCGCCGCCGTCGACGAGGAGTCTCTCGTCGAGCTCGCCGTGGAGCTCGTCTCGACGCCGAGCCCCACGGGGGAGGAGGCCGCGATGGCCGAGCGCATGCGCACCGCGCTCGCAGGTCTCGGGCTCGCGGTCTCGGTGCAGGACGTCGAGGACGGGCGGCCGAACGTCGTCGGCCTCCTCGAGGGCGAGGGCGGCGGCACGAGCCTCATGCTCAACGGCCACATGGACACCTCCTACTCCGGCGCGGAGCCGTGGCTCGCGGGCATCCCCGGGTTCCAGCCCGCCGGGTTCGTGCGAGACGGGCGCGTCTACGGGCTCGGGATCTCGAACATGAAGGGGGCGCTCGCCTGCTACGTGGCAGCGGTGCGGGCGCTCCGGGAGGCGGGAGTCCGGCTGCGCGGCGACCTCGTGGTCGCCGCCGTGGTGGGCGAGATCGAGAAGACCCAGTGGGGCGACGAGTTCCGAGGGCGCGGGTACCGAGGCTACGCGGCCGGGAGCCGCTTCCTCGTCACCCACGGCGGCGTCACGGACGTCTGCATCCTCGGCGAGCCGACCGAGCAGCGGATCGTCCTCGGGCACTACGGCACGATCTGGATGCGCCTCTCCACCCGTGGCCCGTTCGTCCACACGGCCTTCAGCGAGGGGCGGCTGGCGGAGAACTCGATCGTGCGCATGCGCGAGGTCCTCGACGCCGTGCTCGAGTGGATCCCGTCGTGGGAGGAGCGGACGGCCTACGGGGGGAAGCGCGGCGTCGTCAACGTGGGCGCGATCGGCGGCGGCTTCGGCTGGCGGGTCAGCCGGACACCGCCGCGGACGGACCTCTTCCTGGACGTGCGGGTGCCGCCGACGATGGCGATGGCCGAGGCGCGCGCCGCGCTGCAGACGTTCGTGCGCGGGCTGCGCGAGCGGTTCCCCGAGCACGGCATCGAGCACGAGATCTACGTGACGGCCCCCGGGGCCGAGATCGCGGAGGATCACCCGCTCGTGGCGGCGGTCGACGAGAGCCACGCCGAGGTCTTCGGGCGCCCGCCCGAACGGGACACGGTGCGGTGGTTCTCGGACGCGTCCGCGCTCACCCGCTACGGCATCGAGACCGTCAACTACGGGACGTCTAGCGGGCTCCCCGACCCGGACCTCGGCGAGAATCTCGACATCGAGGGACTCGTCTCGACGGCCAAGGTCTACGCGCTCGCCGCCGCACGCGTCTGCGGGGTTGCCGGAGGATGAGGCTCGTCACGTTCGACGGGGGGCGCGTCGGGCTCGTCGACGGCGACGAGGTCGCCGTGCTCGACGTGCCCGACATGCGCACGTACTTCGAGCGGGGGGGCGCGGAGGAGACCGGGGAGCGGGCGCCGCTCGCGGACGTTCGGCTGCAGGCCCCGATCGTTCCGAAGAAGTTCTTCCACACCGCCGGCAACTTCCGCGAGCACGAGGAGGAGTCCAAGCAGGTGGGCTGGTCGCACAAGATCGCGCCCTGGATCGTCTTCTTCCAGAACGTCGACGCGATCGTCGGCCCGGACGAGCCCGTCGTGTACCCCGCGCACCTGACGGAGGAGCTCGACTACGAGCTGGAGCTCGCGGTCGTGATCCGCAAGGCGGGGCGCTGGTTCGGAGCGGAGGAGGCGGCGGACTACATCGGGGGCTACGTCGTCTTCAACGACGTCACGGCGCGCGACATCCAGCGGCGCGAGATGGAGTCGGGCGTCTTCTCGTACTGCAAGGCGATCGACACGTTCTGTCCGCTCGGCCCCTGGATCGTGACGCCGGACGAGATTCCCGACCCGCACGACCTCTCCATGGAGCTGCGGGTGAACGGCGAGCCGCGCCAGCGCTCGCACTCGGGCAACATGTCGGTGCGCATTCCGGAGATCCTGGCCCACTACTCGGCCCTCGGCTACAGCGCGGGCGACGTGCTCTCGACGGGGACGGTCTCGGGAGTGGCGGGCTTCAGCCCGGAGGCAGCGTCGCTCTACCTCAAGCCCGGCGACGTCATGGAGGGCGAGATCGAGCGGATCGGCACCCTGAGGAACCCCGTGATCTCGTGGGAGGAGGCCCACGGCGAGCCGCCGCCCGAGCGGGTGCGGTGGTGACCGGGTCGGTGACGGACCGGGTGCGAGGGCGTGAGCGAGCGCGGGAGTGGAGTCACACGCCCGTGATCCTGGGAAACCCACCTCCCCAACCCGACGGCTCGAGCCTAGCGCCGAAACGCGCACCCGTGGGTCACGGGAGGCGGCCGAGACGGTGACGGCGGCGTGGCCGCGCGACGACGCGAAGCTCGAGCGCGTGCGCGCGCTGATGGGCGACCACGACCTCGACGCGCTCGTCGTCCGCGCCCCGGACAACGTGCTCTACCTCTCGAACTACTGGTGCATGAAGGGATACGACCTCGTCGTCTTCCCCCGGGAGGGGACGCCGACCCTCGTCGTGATCGAGCCGCAGCAGGCGGACGCGGAGCGGACCGCCTGGAGCGACGACATCCGTCTCTTCAAGGGGTACGACGAGCACGACCCGCGCCCGCCCGCGGCGCGCGCGCTCGAGGTCGCCCAGGAGGTCGTGCGCGCCGGCGGCTACGAGAAGGTCGGCCTCGAGCTCTCGCTCGGCACGCAGGCCGCCGACCGCATGGTCGGCGAGCCGACGACGTACACCCACGCGTTCTTCCACGCGTTCGGCGGCCTCGCAGACGCGACGCCGCTCCTCGCGGAGGCGCGCGCGCTCAAGACGGAGCAGGAGATCGAGCGGATGCGGCTCGCCAACGAGCTCGCCGCGGAGGCGATGGAGCACGTCCGCGAACGCCTCCGGCCGGGCATGAGAGAGAGCGAGGCCGCCGCTCTCTGGGAGGGGTTCGTCCACGGCGAGGGCACGGGGTACCGGGGCAAGGTCGAGCTCGCCCGCGGGTTCGCGCTCGTCTGGTCCGGCCCGGGGATCCGCACGTTCACCGCGACGGGTGACAGGCCGATCCAGGAGCGGGAGCCGACGCTCTTCGAGATCTGGGTGTGCGTCGACGGCTACTGGTGCGATCACACCAAGAACGTCTGCCCCGGCGAGCTCGTGCCCGAGTACGACCGGCTCCTCGACGCGCTTCTCGGCGTCTACCGGGCGGCCGTCGACCATCTGCGGCCGGGAGCGAGCCTCGCCGGGCTCGACCGGCTCGTCCGCGAGGGGATCGCGGAGGCGGGCTATCCCGGCCAGCCGTCCCACCCCGTCGCCCACGGCGTCGGCGCGCGCGCCCACGAGCCGCCGTACGCCCACCAGGCCGGCGACGGGACGGTCGCGGAAGGCATGGTGCTCGCCGTCGAGCCGGGCGCGTACTGGGAAGGCGGCGGCGGCCTCCGCCTGGAGGACAACTTCCTCGTCACTTCCGACGGCGCCGAGCGGCTCTCGTCCTGCCCGGACGACTTCCGATGATCGAGCGCGAGAAGCTCTGGACCGGCTCGGTCAACGACCCGTTCCGCGCGGGCGGGCGGGTCGGCCTCTACGACACGACGCTCCGCGACGGCGAGCAGACGGTCGGCGTCGTGCTCTCCCCCGAGGACAAGCTCGAGATCGCCCGAGCGCTCGGCGAGCTCGGCATCGAGCGCGTCGAGGCCGGCTTCCCGCGCGTGTCCGACGACGATCGGCGGGCGATCGCCCTCGTCCTGGAGGCGGACATCGGGGCGGAGGTCTGGGGCTTCTCGCGCGCCGTGCGGGCGGACGTCGAGGCGCTCGTCGAACTCGGCGTGCGCGCATCCGTGATCGAGTCCCCGATCTCCGACCTGAAGCTCGACGCGCTCGGGGTCAGCCGCGAGGCGATGCTCGAGCGGATCCGCGCGGCCGTCTCGTTCGCCGCCGAGCACGACGTCACGGTCGCGTACTTCGGAGTCGA